>JAZUJF010000085.1:0-10481 GCA_045642585.1 Candidatus Limivicinus sp. | reverse complement strand
AGCCGCGAGGTGACCGAGCCGCAGCGAGACCCGCTTGCGGTGGATGAGGTTTCCCCCTGAAAAAGCATCAGACATTGCACAATGTTTAATATGCGCCTGCGGGCGCAGGACCTCATCCGTCACGGGCGGACGCTGGAGAATATGTATTATCGCACGCTGTTGCCCGCCGCCCGCGACACCTTCTCCAAAGAAGAAGGTATGGCTGGTGCATGATTTTTTAAAAGAAGCTTACTCTTTGCAGTACAAACTATGCTATTCCGAACACACGAAGAATTTTGCATTAAAAATTATATCCTTGACTATTACCGAATATCTACGGTATACGCACATACTCGGATATAGATGAAAAAGATTTGCACAATGTAAAACCTTCTTCTTTGGAGAAGGTGGCACGGGCGGCGACCGAAATTTTTCGATCTGCACAATATTACAGCGTCCGCCCGTGACGGATGAGGTCTCCCGTTAAAAATGTCGGACATTGCACAAGGTTTAAAATCAAAGCTCGGCTTCAACGGTGCAATATGGCTCAGCTTTCGTTTATGGTGGTGCGCGTTAAAGCACATGGATATTTGGTATAAAACCGACACCGACCGCATTGAATACGGTCGGTGTTATCTTCGTCATATTTCCGCTGGAAACGGCTCACAGATGCTTATCTGCCAGCGCCGCGGCTATCTTCCTCCTGTTCTCGAAGCACTTGTCCAGATTTCTCCGGCACATCTCGGAGAACACGATGTCCACAACGAACAGCTGGGCGATCTTGGCCGCCACGGAGCCCATCTGCAGCGGGCTTTCGCTAGAGCCGCACCGGAGCACAACATCCGCAAGGGACGCTCCGGGAGACTTGGGGAAGCGGGTGATGAGAACTATTTTCGCGCCCTGCTCCTTCGCCAGAGTGATGGTGTCCATCATGTCCTTTGTGGCTCCGGAATAGGACAGGAAAAGAATGGCATCCTTATCGGTCATGGTGGCGGCGGACATCATCTGCAGATGGGCGTCACCTACCGCGAAGAACTTATTGCCGAAGGGGGAGAAAACATGGGCCGTATCCTCCGCCAGCAGCATGGAGCCGCCCTGCCCCATGCAGAAGACCTTGTCGGCTTTTTCAAATATATCTATGGCCTTCATTACCGCGTTGCGATCCACAAGGCCCAGGGTCTGCTGCAGAGCGGTGTTATCGGCGGAATAAAGCTTTGAACACATATCCTCAAAGCTGTCCGTCTCCTCCACCTGTCCCGACAGAACGCCCGCCTCGTGTCTGACGGCGGCAGAGGCATTTGCCACAGCCAGCTTAAAGGCATTATAGCCCTTATAGCCCAGGCGTCTGCAAAACCGGGAGACTGTCGCCTCCGCCACAGCACTGGCCTCCGCCAGCTCCGCAATAGACATATACTGGGTGTCGCGCTGGTTGTTCATTATAAAATCCGCGGTCTTCTTCTCGGAGGCAGTAAGCTCGTAATATTCCTTTGTGATCTTTTCAAAAACGCTTTCGTACTCTGTGGGCATATCGTTCCGCCTTTCGCAGTTTTGGGTGTTGTGTTCACTGTGGGATTACGACAGCATCTCCCCCAGCATCATATCACACATGGTGAGCATTCTGGGCAGATGGAAGGGGCCCTTGAAGGTGGAGCCCTTGCAGGCAGGCTCGGTAGGCTTGCCCTCTCTTCTCAGGTAGCCGTACCATTCGCCGAATTCGGGATCGGAGAAGTGCTCCCTGCTGTAGTCAAGAGTCTTATAGAACCAGTCAAGATATTTCTCCTTGCCGGTGTCACGGTAGAGCATGAGAGAGGAGATAAGTATCTCGTCGTGAGGCCACCACAGCTTCATGTCGTGCTCATATGCCTCGGGGGGACGGCCAAGGCAGTCCACGAAGTACAGCAGTCCTCCGTATTCCTTATCCCAGCCGGCATTTATGGCCCAGTCGAAGATCTCCTCTGCCTTCTCCACAAGCTCAGGCTGATTTGTGCGCTTTGCGTGCTCCAGCATGAACCATACGCCCTCGATGTCGTGGCCGGGATTTACAATGCGTCCTTCGGTAAAATCAAGTCTGGCTTCTCCGTTGGGGCCCACATTTTCAAGAACACACCTGAGCTCGGGGTGGACATTGTACCTGAATATCTCATCCACGCAGCCCTGTGCCCGCTCCTCATACAGCGCCCTGTTCTCGGGGTCAACTCTCAGCAGGGTGGATGTCACATTCAGGAAGATCATGGGCAGACCGAAGGAACGGCCCGTTCTTGTGTCGCTGATGGTCTTAGGCCCCATTCCGGCGGGGTCGGGCATACCGTGCCACAGATCCCAGTACAGGTCATAGGCTCTCTTTGCCCGCTCAAGGCAGAGCTTATCCCCGGTAACTCCGTAGTATTCGGCGTTTGCGAGGGCATAGAACGCCTCGGAGAAATAATATCTTCTCTGGCGCAGGGGCCTGCCGTCGCCGGTGACGGTGAAGTACATTCTGCCCTGAGTGCCGGGATTGATGCAGCACCTCTCCATGAAGTCAAGGCAGCTCCGGGATGCCTCCAGCCATTCGGGTCTGCTGCCGTAGAGATGGCACATCCAGGCGAATATCCATCCGCAGCGGCCCTGCATCCACACGCTCTTGTCGGTGGAATATATCTTCCCCTCTCTGTCAAGGCAGGTATATACACCTCCGTGCTCCTTATCCATGCCGTTTGTGAGCCAGAAATTTATGCACCGTTCCAGCTCTTCCTTTATCCATTGTCTGGTCTCAACGAGTTTATTGCGATCCATGATGCGACCCTCCCGAGCATATCATAATAAATACTATGTTTCACATTTTAACATCATTGAAACTCCATTTCAACAATAAGATTTCGTGAAATTTACTTCTGTTTTTGGTGACAGCCGGAGATTAATATGGTATACTCATTCCCGGGCCGAGGGACTGTTTCCCCTGTCCGATCATAATCATGGAGGTAAAATAATGAATTATCTCGGTGTAGAATTAAATATCAGGAACCTGCCGGAGCTGGATCCGGGTTTCATTCCGATCTATAAATTCAACAGGGCCTTTCTTGCCGATGCAGGGAAGCCTGTGGGTATCGCTGTTGAGCGCGGCTGCGGTGAGATGGCTGTTGCAGAGACATTCATCCACGGCACTGAAGAGATGAGAGAGGCCGACCACTATTATATCGAGCGCCTTGTAAAGACTCTCCTGTGGATGAAGGGCGGCTGGAAGATCTATGTCCGGGGTGACGAGGATACCGCCGCTTATCTCCGGAGCGTGTACTGCGACGGCGGCCGGCAGCATTTCGACTGGGACTACATGGCCAATGTGTTTGAGCATCCCTTTGAGATCGTCTCTGTGGATGCCCTGCCCCGGGCCAAGGATTCCCCCAAGGCCATAGGCGGCCACACCGAGGGCTGCCGCATCGGCTTCGACGCAGGAGGAAGTGACCGCAAGGTCTCCGCCGTTATCGACGGGGAGGCGGTCTTCTCCGAAGAGGTGGTATGGTATCCCAAGCTGAACTCCGACCCGGACTATCACTATGACGGCATAGTGTCCGCCCTCAGGTCCGCCGCCGAGCATCTGCCCAGAGTTGACGCTGTGGGCGTATCCTCCGCGGGCGTGTATATTAACGACCGCACCATGAGCGCCTCTCTGTTTCTGAAGGTGCCCCCGGAGCTGTTCGAGCAGAAGGTCAAAGACATCTATATCCGCGCCATCACCGATACCTTCGGCAGCATCCCCTACTGCGTTGTCAACGACGGCGATGTTACCGCCCTTGCCGGCGCAATGAGCCTTGAGGAAAACAATGTTCTCGGTATCGCCATGGGCACAAGTGAGGCCGGCGGCTTTGTGGACAGCGAGGGCCGCATCACCGGCTGGCTCAACGAGCTGGCCTTTATGCCCGTGGACGCAAATCCCGAGGCCATGCGGGACGAGTGGAGTCTGGACATCGGCTGCGGCGTCAAATACTTCTCTCAGGACGGCGTAAACAAACTGGCCCCCCGTGCCGGCATAGAGCTGGACGAGAGCCTGTCCCCCGCCGAGAAGCTGAAGGTGGTTCAGGGTCTTATGAACAGCGGCGACGAGAGAGCCGCAAAGGTGTACAGAAGTCTGGGCGTGTATCTGGCGCACTCCCTTGTCCACTATAACGATCTCTACGGCTGCAAGCACATTCTTCTGCTGGGTCGTGTGATGTCCGGAAAGGGCGGCGAGCTGCTGCTGGATGAGTGCAGGCGCGTTCTGAGGGATGAATACCCCGAAATGGCCGATTTCCTCAATCTGGCGCTGCCCGATGAGAAGTTCAGAAGAGTGGGGCAGTCCGCTGTGGCGGCATCCCTGCCGGAGGCATAACAGGAGGACAGAAAAATGAGAAAGCATATTGTCTGTTTCGGTGATTCCAATACCCACGGCTACTGTGCCGATCCCTCTGACTGTGCCGACGGGGGCAACCGCTTCAACGAGGACGAGCGCTGGACCTGTCTCCTGCAGAAAAAGCTGGGGGATGACTACCTTGTTATAGAGGAGGGTCTCTCGGGCAGGACAACTGTCTTTACAGATGCCATCCACGAGAGTATGTCCGGTCTGGATGTCATCTACTCCTGCACCATGAGCCACGAGCCGGTCGATCTGCTCATCATAATGCTGGGCACCAACGACTGCAAGGAGCGCTTCAACGCAAACCCCCTCTGCATCGGCAAGGGGCTTGACAGGCTCATTATGAAGGCAAGATCCATCGAGTGCTGGCGCGACGGCAGACCCAATATACTTGTTATATCCCCTCCCCATATGAAGGAGGGCTTCCACGACGAGGCCATGGGTCTGTGCTGTGTGGAGAAATCCCCCCATTTGGCGAAATACTTCGCCGAGGTCTGTGCAAATCGCGGCGCGGCGTTTCTGGATGCCGAGGGCGTGGCCGAGTTCAACACCGTGGACTTCACACATCTGTCCCGCAAGGGCCATATTCAGCTCTCCGACAGGCTTGCTCAGATCGTACCGGGTCTTATGAAGTAATATGAGGCATTTTTTCAACTCCGAAGACCCTTTCTGGAAGCTGTTGGGAAATTTCGCCGAAATGCTTCTGCTGAGTCTCATGTGGTTTCTCTGCTCGGTGCCCGTATTGACTCTGGGCGCGGCCTCCACCGCTCTGTATGACGCCATTGCCCACTCCATACGCGGCCGCGAGGATGACATTTTCTCCCGCTTCTTCCGTACCTTCAGGAACGAGGTGAAGCTGTCGGCACTCTGTACCCTTCTCTGGGCAGTGGTGATAGCGGGGCTGTTCCTGTGGTACAGGATATTTGCCTACAACGCGGGCACATCCCCTGCGGCCTATGTGCTGTCCGTTGCCCTCATTTCCGTTCAGATATTCGTGCTGGGTATGGCCTGCTGGGTGTTTCCCCTCCTCTCCCGGTTCTCCTTCGATTTTGCCGCTCTGAACATTACGGCTCTGAAGCTGTCCCTGTCCCATCCGCTGCGCACGGCCGTGATCGGGCTTCTCACCGCCATGACGGGCTGGCTCTGCTACAAGTATATCGTTCCGGTAACTCTGCTTCCTGCCCTTGGGATGCTGCTGCGCTCATATCTCCTTGAACCGGTTTTCCGGAAGCTTGCGGAGGAAATTCAATAATACCAAATTTTCCCGGAAAATAGTCCCTCATTTGTTCATAATTTGTTTAAGGCACCACCGCATAATACGCCTGCGGCATCTACCGGATAAAATGTGCCCTTATTTAGTCACTTTTTCCTGCAATACACAAAGTATTCCTGCGAAAAAGTGCCGTCATCAGAACCCATTTTCTCTCGGCATCTGCTCTTGCCGCATTATGCGGTGTTGCCTTAAAAATATCGTATGATTGCTTGACTTATCCCCCTTATTGGTTTATATTGAGGCTTGTGTTTTAATTCGCTTTCATATTAGCGTAAAAGTTTATCCTGTGATCCACGATCATTTCGCCCCCGGTGAACCGATCCGCGATCACTCAGATTGAGAGGTTTAAGATGAGCTGTGAAGTGAAGACCCCCTGGGTCAAAAATCTTGGTGAGCTGCCTGCGCATCTGGACTATTTCCAGGGCAGTATGTACGAAGCCGTTGAGAATATTGCCAAGGCCTATCCGGAAAACAAGGCTCTGGATTTTATGGGAAAGACCACCACATACAGAGAGCTGCTCGAGCAGATCAATATCTGCGCCCGCGCCCTCAAGGCCATCGGTATTCGCCCCGGTGACAGGGTCACTATCTGTATGCCCAACTGTCCTCAGGCCGTCATCATGTTCTATGCCGTCAACCTTGTCGGCGCCATTGCCAACATGATCCACACCCTGTCCAGTGAGAACGAGATCGCCTTCTACCTGAAGGATTCCGGCAGCGTATGCGCCATCACTCTGGATCAGTTCTATCACAAGTTTGAGGCTGTCCGTGAGGATATTGAGCCTCTTACCAATATCATTGTCGCCAGCATCAAGGATGCTCTGTCCAAGCCTATCCGTGTGGGCTATATGCTCACCGACGGGCGCAAGGTCAGAAAGATCCCCGATGACGCTCCTGTTCTGCGCTGGAACGATTTCATGAAGCGGGGCAGACAGTACCACTGGAAGTATAAAGTCCACAAGGTCGGCAGCGATCCCGCTGTTGTGCTCTATTCCGGCGGTACGACCGGTGTCACAAAGGGAATTCTGCTTTCAAACCTGAACTTCAACGCTCTGGGTCAGCAGATCATCGCCGCAAACCCCATGTTCCGTCCCGGTGACAGAATGCTTGCCGCAATGCCCATGTTCCACGGCTTCGGTCTCGGCGTCAGCATCCATTCCATGCTCAGTCAGGGCGGCCGCTGCGTGCTTGTCCCCCGCTTCACTCCGGACAGCTACGCCAAGCTTCTGGTCAAGAAAAAGTGCAACTTCATTGCTGCCGTTCCCACGCTGTATGAGGCGCTGCTGCGCAACGCCAATATGGAGGGCGCAGACCTCTCCTTCCTCAAGGGCGTGTTCTCCGGCGGTGATTCCCTGTCCATCGAGCTGAAAAAGCGGGTGGATAAGTTCCTGTTCGACCACCATGCGGTCGTGCAGGTCCGCGAGGGCTACGGTACAACAGAGTGTGTCACCGCCAGCTGCCTGACCCCCATTCACATGGCAAAAGAGGGCTCTATCGGTCTGCCCTTCCCCGATACATATTACAAGATCGTCAAGGTCGGCACTCAGGAGGAGCAGCCCTACGGTGAAGAGGGCGAGATCTGTATTGCAGGTCCCACCGTTATGCTCGAGTATGTGGGTCATCCCGAGGAGACCGCTCAGGTCCTTCAGACTCATCCCGACGGAATGAAGTGGGTACACACCGGCGATCTGGGTATAATGGACGAGGATGGCTTCGTGTACTTCCGTCAGCGTATCAAGAGAATGATCATTACCAACGGCTATAATGTATACCCCTCTCAGCTGGAGAACATTCTGGACGCCCATGAGCTGGTACAGATGAGCTGCGTCATCGGCGTGCCCGACCCGGTGAAGATCCAGAAGGTCAAGGCCTTTGTCATGCTCAAGCCCGGTCTCCGTCCCTCTGACGAGTACCGCAGCACTCTGATGGCCTACTGCCGCAAGAATATTGCCAGGTACGCCCTGCCCTATGAGATCGAGTTCCGCGACTCCCTGCCCAAGACTCTGGTGGGCAAGGTCGCATACAGAGAGCTGGAGAAGGAAGAGCTGGATAAGCTCGCCGCCGAGAAGGCTGACGAGGCGGAAGCCGTCAAGGTCTGATAATTACGCTATTTATATAGGGGCTGTCTCAAAAGGAGGCAGCCCTTTTTCAATAAAAACCAAGGAATTCTATCAGAAGGAAGTACTGTCATGAAATTTTCAGAATATCCCTATTCCCGTCCTGACATGGACGCGGTGAAGAAGGAACTCAAAGAGCTGACCTCCGCCTTAAAAGCCGCGCAAACCTTTGACGAGGCCGACGGCCTGTTTCAGCGGGAGCAGGAGATATATGCCCATGTGGCCACCCTCAGCGTCCTCTCCACCATCCGCCATGACATTGATACCCGGGACGGGTTCTATGACAAAGAGCATGAGTTCTTCAATTCCGCCCTGCCGGAGCTGATGGAATATATGCAGCTGTGGAATTTCGCCATGGTCTCCTCGCCCTTCCGCCCGGAATTTGAAAGGAAATATGACCGGGTGTTCCTCCTGAACGCGGAAATGTCCCTGAAAGCCTTCTCCCCGGAGATAATCGGTGAGATGCAGAGGGAGAACGCTCTCACCGCGGAGTATTCCAAGCTCTATGCCTCCGCCTGCATCCCCTTTGAGGGCAAAACCTATACCATCGCCCAGATGGGCCCGTTCCAGCAGGACCCGGACGATAAGCGCCGGCTCGCGGCATGGAAGGCCGTGGGACAGTGGTTTGAGGACAATCAGCCCCGTCTGAACGGCATTTACGACGAGCTTGTGCAGCTGCGCGACACAATGGGTAAAAAGCTGGGCGGGGATAGCTTTGTGGAGCTGGGCTATCGGCGCATGAACCGCAACTGCTATGACCGCCATGACATCGAGGTCTTCCGCTCGGCGGTGCAGAAATATGTGGTGCCGGTGGCAGATTCCGTCTACCGTCAGCAGGCAAAGCGGCTGGGCGTCGCTTATCCCATGTCCTTTGCGGATGCGGCTCTCATGTTCCGCTCCGGCAATCCCAGACCCCGGGGCAGCGCCGACGATATCCTCTCCAATGCCCGGGAGTTCTACCATGCGCTCAGCCCCGAGACCGGGGAATTTATTGATGTGATGCTCGATAACGGTCTCATGGATGTTCTGGCCAAGGAGGGCAAGGCCGGAGGCGGCTACTGCGAGGGTCTGTATGAATACGGCGTCCCATTCATCTTCGCAAACTTCAACGGCACAAGCGACGATGTGGAGACAGTTACCCACGAGGCCGGTCACGCCTTTGAGGCATGGACCTGCCGGAACATCCGCCCCTATGAGTCCGCCTTCCCCTCAATGGAGGGTTGCGAGGTGCACTCCATGTCGATGGAGTATTTCGCGTGGCTCTGGGCTGATAGATTCTACGGCGAGGATGCGGGAAAATTCCGCTACTCCCATCTTGCCTCCGGTCTAACCTTCATCCCCTACGGCACAATGGTGGATCACTTCCAGCATATCGCCTATGACCACCCGGAGTATACCCCCGAACAGCGCCATGAGGCATGGAGAGAGCTCATGGGCGTCTATATGCCATGGATACGCCTTGACGGAGAGATCCCCTTCTTCTCCGACGGAAAGCACTGGCAGGCAAAGCATCATATCTACGAGCTGCCGTTCTACTATATAGATTACTGTCTGGCCTCCGCTGTGGCACTCCAGTTCTGGGCCATGATACAGGAGGACAGGGAGAAGGCATGGCAGACCTATATGGCCTATACCGCACCCGGCGGCACAAAGACCTTCCGCGAGCTGCTGGAGGGGGCCGGCCTTATGAGTCCCTTCGGCGACGAGTGCCTGAAATCCGTATGCGGGAAGGTCGGCCGCTGGCTTGAGGACTATGACCTGAGCGGCATTATATGATAAATAACCGACCCGCCTATCAAAGTCGATAGGCGGGTCGGAGACTGAATGAGCCGGGATCTATTATTCTTTTTCTTCATTATTAATCGGGGAAAAGGGGCATCTTATTCCGATGCACTGGTTGTTTTTCGACGAACGGGAGCAAATGACCTTCCGTTTTTCCATCTCAATGCCGAAATGCTCCTTTACGAAGTCCGTGGCTGTCAGGACGGACAGATACGAATCACGCTTGCAGCATCTCGGGCCGCCAACGGCGCCGATTTTCCCCAGCACCGCCGATGTCATCAGATTGGAAAGCCCCCATGCCTCCTTTGACAGCGGCGAGGAGCCTGAGATGATGGCCGTGAAAATGCCCGCGCTGATACCCGCTCCGCAGGCGCCCCAATATCCGCATACGCCGCCGGGTACGGCCTTTCCTCTGTTCATCATCTCCGGCAGGGCACGGTTAAGGTCTATGTCGCCTCCCGCGTTTTTATACGCGGTCAGCAGGGCGGCGCCCACCATGACATGGTGCTCCGGCCCGTGCATATGGCAGAACGGGAGCGCCATCATGTGCTCCAAAACAGTCACCGGGTCTTTGGATGTCTCCGCGAGACACAGACCCACTATGGTGTCCATGCCCTTTGTATGGCACTCATTGCACACATAATGGCCGTTTACGCACCGGGTCTTGCTGGCCTCCCTCTTATGGCAGATGGCGCAGACCATCTCTTCGTCTGTCTCCAGATATTCCAGCGGTGCTTTGCAGATAAGACATTCTTCGTTCATTTCGTTTTCTCCCACATAATACCGATGTATTGTTGTTAAGGCAACACCGCATAATACGCCCGCGGCATCTACCGGATAAAATGTGCCCCCCTCTGTGTAAGTTCGCGTAAGCCAAATCAAAGATTTGGACGCTCACTTATCATTTAGTCACTTTTTCTTGCAATACACAAAGTATTCCTGCGAAAAAGTGCCGTCATCAGAA
>JAZUJF010000084.1:0-12518 GCA_045642585.1 Candidatus Limivicinus sp. | reverse complement strand
AAGGTGGAGGGCAGAATGAAGCGGCCGGAGTACACCGCCATTGTCACCGGCATCTACTCCAAGGCTATCAAGGAGCGCCGCCAGCCCACGCCCGAGGAGATGAACAATCTGGAGCGGGCCTTCTCCCGTTCCGGCTTCACTCAGGGATATTTCAACGGTGACTGCAAGGATATGTTCGGCGTCCGGCAGGAGCCTGACAAGGATGCTGAAAAGCTCTTCTCCCTGACCCGCCGGGGCTATGCCGACGGTGAGCGCAGGCGTGTACCCGTACATTTCTATACTGTCTGCGAGAAGCTCCAGCCAATCAGGGCCGTGGCCTTCGATGATGACGGAAATAAAGTCGTGGCTATGGGCCCCGTGCCGGAAAAGGCCAAGAGTCAGGGGCTCACCGAGGCCTATATAAAGGAACAGATGTTCAAGACCGGCGGCACCACCTATAACTGCGTTGAAAATCAGGCCAAGACCGATCCGGGGCTGTTTCTGCCGGCCGCCGCAATAAATGATCTGCGCCGCAGCCTGATCTCCCAGCTGTCCGATAAGAGAGAAAAACCGCCTGTGCGCAGAGCCTTTGCGTATGACAGCATCCCCGCACCCGTCAATAACCCTATAGTGACAAGACCCAGGCTTATATTCCAGGTGCTCACCGCCGACCAGCTCACCCCTGAGCTTGCGGAGCTCAGGCCCGACTATGTGTATGTGCCCATGATGGTGATGGAAAAGAACATCGAGGCGCTGAAGCCCTTTGTTGAAAACGGCTGCGTGCCGGTGGCAGTCCTGCCGCGGGTGATTACCGACAGCGAGGTTCAGGATGTGTCCGCCCGTCTCACATGGCTCTTCGATCAGGGCATAAACGAGGCTCTGGTGGGCAATCTGGGTCATGCCATGCTTGCAAAGAATGCGGGCATGAAGCTGAGAGGCGACTTCGGTCTCAACTGCTTCAACTCTCACACCCTTGATGTGATCGCAAATGCCGGCTTTCTGTCCGCGACGGCCTCCTTTGAGCTGAGGATCGCTCAGATCGCCGATATGAAGAAGCCTCTTGATGTGGAGCTTATTATGTACGGCAGACTGCCTCTCATGGTGTCCGACCAGTGCATTATCAGCCACTCCGCCGGTCGCTGTGCCTGCTCCGCCCCCGCGCAGATGGCGGATCGCAAGGGCTCTGTGTTCCCGGTGGTAAAGGAATACGGCTGTCGTAATGTGGTTTATAACGCCCATAAGCTCTATCTTGCCGACAAGATGGAGGATCTGCTCTCCGCTAACCTGTGGGGACTGCGTATGATGTTCACCACCGAGAGCCCCAGAGAGTGCGCGGAGGTCGCCAGAGGTTATCTGGGCAAGAGCGACTACCAGCCCAATGTCCTGACCCGGGGGCTGTATTACAGGGGCGTGGACTGATAAAACAGAATTTCTGCGATAGCGCCCCGCACCGGGCTTTTGTCTGTTGCGGTGCGCAAGAGCCCGATCAAGGAGGAAAAATGGATATTATACTCGCCTCCGGCTCTCCCAGAAGGAAACAGCTTCTGGAGATGCTGGGCGTTAAGAATATGAAGGTCATACCCGCTGTGGGCGAGGAAAAGGCCGAAAAATGGAATACACCGGGAGAACTGGTGATGATGCTCGCCTCACAGAAGGGGAGTGAGGTGGCCGGAAAGTGCGGCTTTGATGATGTTGTCATCGCCGCCGATACTGTGGTGTGGGTGAATGACCGGGTATTCGGCAAGCCCCACAGTGAGGACGAGGCCTATGATATGCTCCGGACTCTCTCCGGGAACTGCCACGAGGTCTACACCGGCGTGTGGGTAAAAAGAGGGGACAGGGTCTTATGCCGGTATGAGGTGAGCCGGGTGCACTTCCGGGAGCTTTCCGACAGCGAGATAAGAAGCTATATCTCCAACGGTGAACCGATGGATAAGGCCGGGGCATACGGCGCTCAGGGACTGGGCGCACTATTCGTCAGTGGCATTCAGGGCGACTTCTTCAATGTGATGGGATTGCCCCTGTGTACTCTGGGTGAGATGCTGAAGGAACAGGGAGTTGGACTTCTTTGAAAATTAGTAAATTTCTGAAAGAAAACGGAATAAAAGCGGGCATAATCGTAGTGGTCCTGGTGCTGATAGTGGCACTGAGCGTTGCCTCCGGCGACGGAAACATCACCTTCCTGCAGAATGTGACCGGTATTGTCAAGGCGCCTATGCAGAAGGTCCTGTCCTCCGCTGTCAACTGGTTCAACAGCATTTACGGCTATCTCTACGAATATGACTCTCTTATGGCCGAGAATGAATCTCTCCGCTCTCAGCTGGCAGAGGCTCAGGAGTCTGCCCGCAACGGTCTGAAGGACTCGGAGGAGAATGTCCGCCTGAGAGAGCTGCTGAATCTGCGTCAGCAGCATACGGACTATGTGCTGGAGTCGGCCAAGGTGGTGCTCTGGTCATCCTCGAACTGGTCGTCGGCGTTCACCATCAGTAAGGGCGAGAGCAGCGGTATCGAGCTGGGCGACCCCGTTATCACCGAGTACGGCGCCGTGGTCGGTCAGATCACTGAGCTTGGTACGAACTGGGCCACGGTCAGTACAATGATCGATGTGGATATGTCCGTGGGCGGCTATGACGCCAAGACCGGCGCTTCCGGCATGGTGGTCGGCGAATACCCCCTGATGAAGAAGCAGCAGGCCAAGCTCACCTATATGGTGGCAGGCGCGCAGATCGCCGTGG
The DNA here is from genome assembly GCA_045642585.1 of Candidatus Limivicinus sp. GTDB lineage: Bacteria > Bacillota > Clostridia > Oscillospirales > Oscillospiraceae > Limivicinus. The sequence continues at coordinate 9,804 of JAZUJF010000084.1, read as the reverse complement.
GCAATGAGGTGCTCACCTCGGGCTCCGGCGGCGCTTTCCCCGCAGGTCTTGTTCTGGGAACTCTGTCCGCCGTCAAGAGCGAGGCAGGGGGGCAGATAGAATACGGCATAGTGGAGCCTCAGTGCTCCTTTGACTCCCTTGTTCAGGTATTTATCATCAAGGACTATACGGTGGTGGAGTGAGCCATGGGAGAGTTTCTTGACAACATAAATATAGGCAGAATACTGAAATACCTGCTGTATATGTTCCTGACGCTGATCGCCCAGACTATGCTGCTGGGGCAGATCCACATTTTCGGCGTTGCGCCTCTGGTACTGCCCGCTGTGGCTGTGGCGATGGGTATGTTCACAGGGCCGGTGAATGCGGTGCTGTTCTGCGCCATAATGGGAATATTTGCGGATATGTCCTTCGTGGAGAACACGGTTTTCTTCCTGCTGACGCTGCCCTGCGTGTCCTTCGGAGCGTCGTTTATGGCCAATTTCTTTGTAAACCGCAGGTTTTTCGCATATATGGGTCTCAGCCTTTTTGCATCCTTGGCCGTGGCCGGGCTTCAGCTGGTCGCTACCGGGGTGTCGGATGTCTTCAGCATCGTCATGATAAAAACAATACTGATTCAGGCAGTCTGGTCAATGCCGGCTGCTGTTCTGGCTTATTTCCCGCCTGCCAAGTGGATAAAATGAGCCAACTGTCATTAAAGGAACGATAAATGAGCAAACTTATTAAACCGGGCAGAGTTACTGCGCTTCTCATAATAGGCATTATTATTGTTGCCGTCTATATCGTCTTCCTCTATCGGCTTCAGATCATTGAGGGCGACAAATATTACAATCAGGCAAGTGAGCTGTCCAGCGAAACAAAGACCGTTACCGCTGCCCGCGGCAACATTTTGGATCGCTACGGCAGAGTGCTTGTGAGCAACGCGGAGTGTTACAATCTGAAGATCGATACCGCCAAGCTCTTCGACAACGATGACCCCAACGCCGTCATTCTGGAGCTTGTCAAGATGGTCCAGAGCTACGGTGACAGCTATACAGACGACCTGCCCATCACTTTAGCGCCGCCCTTTGAATATACCGATGATATGACCGAGATACAGCGCACCATGCTCCATGCCTATTTCAAGGATAAGGCAGAGGCGCTGGAGGATGCGGGATTGCCGGCCGAGCCCTCCGCTGTGGAGCTTATGAGCTATATGCGCTCACGATACTCGATCGACAACAGCTACACCGCCGAGGAGATGCGCATAATCGTCGGCGTTCGCTATTCCATCAATGTGCGTTATGCCGTCAATACCGCCGACTATGTCTTCGTTGAGGACGCCAGTATGGAGCTTATCTCCTCCATAATGGAGCAGAAGCTCACCGGCATTGAGGTGGAGCGGGCATATGTCCGTAAATACGGCACAGGCTACGCCGCCCATATTCTGGGCTACACCGGCCTTATGACTCAGGAGGAATACGAGAAATACTCTCTGAAAAACTATTCCACCGACGCGATGGTAGGTAAAGACGGAGTTGAGTATGCCTTCGAGGAATACCTCCACGGCGAGGACGGAAAGGTCACCGAATACCGAAATTCCTCCGGCACCATCGTGGCGACCGTATACGAGAAGGAGCCTGTGCCGGGCGACCATATCTACCTGACTATCGACTCTGTCCTGCAGGAGCAGGTAGAGCGTATTCTGGGCAACGGAGTCGAGGGACTTATCAAGACCATACAGCAGGAGCGAGCCGAAGGTACTGCCCGAGGGGACTATGATGTGAACCTGAAGGATAATATCACGGGCGCGGCGGCTGTGGTCGTGGATATTGACACCGGCGAGCCGCTGGCTATGGCAAGCTGGCCCACATACGATGTGTCCACGATAATAGAAAACTATGAGGAGCTGCTGGCCACCGAGAACGCGCCGCTGTTTAACAGAACTCTTATGGGCGCCTATGCTCCCGGCTCTACCTTCAAGGCCTGTACTGCCATCGCCGCCCTCACCGCCCGTGACTCCAACGGGGATAAGCTTGTGGATATGAACACCGAGACAAAAGTCAAGTGTCAGGGTGTTTTCACCAAATACTCCGCGGAAGGCTATTCCCCTGAGTGCTGGATCTGGAACTCCACATCGGAGCATCTGACCCATCCGGAGGAGAATGTAACCACCGCAATACGGGATTCCTGCAACTACTTCTTCTATACTGTGGCCAATGACCTGGGCGTTGATAAAATGGGCGAGTATGCCCATGACTTCGGCCTTGGCGTGCCTACGGGGATAGAGCTCACCGAGACTGTGGGCAATATGTCAAACCGCGCGAACCACTATGACTACGCCGGTACCGAGTGGCGTATAGGCGATACGCTGCAGGCGGCTATCGGTCAGGCAGACTCTATCTTCACCCCGCTGCAGATGGCGGAATACTGCGCGACCGTTGCAAACTCCGGTACCCGCTATTCTGCGTCCATCCTCAAGAGCGTCCGCTCATATGATTACAGCGATACCATATATCAGCGTGAGGCTCAGGTGCTCAGCACCGTTCAGACCGAGGACTATAACTGGGACGCGGTACATCAGGGAATGTACATGGTGCTCAATGACTACATAAACGAAAAGAACGTTATTGAATGGGTGGATTGCCCCTGGGTATGCGCTGGTAAGACCGGAACCGCTCAGAAGGGTGAATCTATCCGAAACGACGGTCTGTTTATGTGCTATGGCCCGTATAAAGATCCTGAGGTGGCCATATTTGTGGTCGTGGAGCGCGGCGGCTCCGGCGCCGGTGTTCAGTTCATAGCCCGGGATATAATGGACGCATACATTACCATCAAGGGTTACAGCGATACCTCAGAGCCGGAAATGGCCCTGCTGAAGTGATATGTTGGCTAAGATAAATGATCTGACAGATATTCCGAGCGGAAAACGGCGTCAGCACTGAGCGCCCGGGATCTGTGACCGGGGGCGGATCGCCGAGGGGTCAACTGAGCACTTTTTCCCTATTGCGATTTTCGGATTAATTGTATATAATTACACAAATGCACAAAGAAACAGTGCGTACCTGAGAAATGGAGAAAAACGATGAACATAGCTTTGATGGCACATGACAGGAAGAAAGAACTGATGGTACAGTTCTGCATAGCATACTGCGGTATTTTGGCCGAGCACTCCCTGTGTGCCACCCATGTTACCGGAAAGCTGGTTTCTGAGGCCACCGGGCTGCCCATCACGCTGTACCTCCACGCGGATCAGGGCGGAGCACAGCAGATCGGCGCAAGGATCTCCTACAATGAGATCGATCTCGTTCTGTTCTTCTGTGATCCGGCAAACCCCAGAGGCTTTGACGATATCACAAAGATCGAGCGTCTCTGCGACCAGTATCAGATCCCCTTTGCCACTAACGCGGCGACAGCCGAGGTGCTGGTGCAGGGTCTGCGTCGGGGTGACCTTGACTGGAGAAATATCGTCAATCCTCAGAAGAGATAGGATTTTGCTTTTTACACCGGGACTCACCGGAATAAGGCGGGACGGATCGGCGGCTGTGTGCCGTTCGGTCCGTTTGGCGCGATTGTATACCTGATACTTATTTATTATTACTGTCCGATAGAGAGAAGAGATCGGCATGAAAGGATCACGGTGGTATATTCATGACTGTGCTTGATCTGAACGACAGAGCCATTATGGACGGCTTCTTTTCCATGAACGGTATGGATAAAAAGTCCGATGAAATAATGCTGGCTCTGGAAAACAGAGCTGATATGACCGACAGCGAAATGAAGGAGCTTCTTGTTTCCCGGGTGAAGATGCTTCCCTGCAAGGCGGAGACACTTCTGGACTTTCTGGCCATTACAGGGGAGAGAGAGGAGCTGCTGCAGTCGCTCTCTCTGTACCGTGGTATCGACGGGAGCTTTGACCGGGCGCTCGACAGACTGATAACCGAAGGCGGCACGGCATAATACACCCGCATTAGGTATTGCACAAGATTTTTATATAATAAAGAGAGGCAGAAGAATATGACACAGATGCGTACCCACAACTGCAATCAGCTTCGCATTGAGAATGTGGGCGAAAAGGTAAAAATAGTCGGCTGGATGGAGAATGTCCGCGAGGTCGGCAATAACTTCGCTTTTGTCGTAGTCCGTGACTTCTACGGCACCACTCAGGTGGTAGTGGAGGACGCTGATATTATGGCGGCGGTGAAGTCCATCAACAAGGAATCCACCATCTCCGTTGAAGGCACCGTCCGCGAGAGAGCCAGCAAAAATCCCAAACAGCCCACCGGAGACATTGAGATCGTCCCCGAAAAGATCGATGTTCTGGGCCGCTGCCGGTATAACGAGCTGCCCTTTGAAATAAACCGCAGCCGCGACGCGGACGAGACACAGCGCCTCAGGTACAGATACCTTGACCTGAGAAATCCCTCAGTGAAGAAGAACATCATCCTGCGCTGCAATGTGGTCTCCGCTCTGCGTCAGGCGATGACCGACCATGGCTTCCTTGAGATAACCACACCTATCCTCACCGCCTCCTCTCCCGAGGGCGCAAGAGACTATCTGGTGCCCGCGAGGAAGCATCCCGGCAAGTTCTACGCTCTGCCACAGGCCCCGCAGCAGTTCAAGCAGCTGCTGATGACCTCCGGCTTTGACCGTTACTTCCAGATCGCCCCCTGCTTCCGTGATGAGGATGCCCGCGGCGACCGCTCTCCCGGTGAATTCTACCAGCTGGACATGGAGATGGCATTTGCCACTCAGGAGGATGTGTTCGCGGTTCTTGAGGATGTGCTGCCTCCCATCTTTGCCAGGTTTGGTACCTATAATATCGCCTCCTCCGCGCCTTTCCGCCGTATTCCCTACCTTGAGGCGATGGAGAAGTACGGCTCGGATAAGCCCGACCTGCGTATCGATCTCACAGTTCAGGACATGACCGCGCTGGTGAAGGGCGTTGACTTCGCTCCCTTCGCAGAGGGTAATACGGTAAAGGCCGTGGTCTGCGGCGGCTGTGACCTGACACGGAGGGGTATTGATAAGCTCTGCGCCGATGTTGAGGTGCAGGCAGGCAGTAAGCCCTACTGGTTCCGTCTTGATGAGAAAGGCGAGCTGGTGGGCGGCATCTCCAAGTTCCTTGCCGACCGCAAGGAGCAGGTGGTCGAGACCCTCGGTATTGAGAAGGGCGCACTGGTACTGGTAGCCTCCGGCAGGAAGGAAGCCGCCCAGAAGACTGCCGGCGTTATGCGCAAAATGCTGGGCGCCGCAGTTCCCGGTCATATGGATAAGGAACGCTATGAGTTCTGCTGGATCGTTGACTTCCCCATGTATGAGATCGGGGAGGAGTCCGGTGAGCTTGAGTTCTGCCACAACCCGTTCTCCATGCCCTCCGGCGGCCTTGATGTACTGCTGAAGGCCGAGAAGGGAGAGATAGATCCCCTCACCATCACCGCCGACCAGTATGATCTGGTATGCAACGGTGTTGAGCTGTCCTCCGGTGCTGTCCGTAACCATGACCCGGAGATAATGATCAAGGCCTTTGAGCTGGTGCGTCTGGGCGAGGAGGATGTGAAGAAAAAGTTCCCCGCCATGTATAACGCCTTCTGCTACGGCGCTCCCCCTCATGCGGGTATCGCCCCGGGTGTGGATCGTATGGTCATGCTTCTCTCCGGCGAGGAGAGCATCCGCGAGGTAATTGCCTTCCCCATGAACAAGAATGCTCAGGACATCATGATGAGCGCCCCCTCGACCGTCGAGCAGAAACAGCTGGACGAGCTGCATATTGCCGTTGTCGGCGAGACCGAAGAATAATGAAATCAGGCGCGCTGCATTTTCCCGGCAACGCGCCTTCGATTTATCTTAATGAGGTTGAGCAGATGTTTTCAAATGTAAAAAGCTTTGGGGTCAGCGGAGTCGGCGGATATGAGGTATCCGTTGAGGTGATGATAACCTCGGGACTTCCGAAATTCGAGATAGTCGGTCTGCCGGACATGGCCGTAAAGGAGTCAAGGGAGCGAGTCATGGCGGCCATAAAGAACACCGGCTTTCGCTCCCCGGTGAGTCATGTTACCGTCAATCTTGCTCCTGCGGACAGAAAGAAAAACGGCACGATCTACGATCTTCCGATTTATATTGCGATACTTGCCGCCACCGGGAACATCAGAAAGCCGCCCGAGAGTGTGGGCTTTTTGGGAGAATTGAGCCTGTCGGGAGAGGTACGCCCGGTTCCGGGTGTTCTGCCTATGGCGCTCTCCGCCCTTCGCAGCGGCGTGACGGAGCTGTTCGTGCCATACGATAACGCCTCGGAGGCGGCATTTGCCCGTGGGCTGACCGTCTTTCCGGTAAGAAATGTCCATGAGCTTATCCGGCACCTTATGGGTCAGGAGGCCATTGAGCCCGCCCATGAGACAACAGAGGACGAGAACGGTTTTGTAATGCCCGATTTTTCTGATGTCAAGGGTCAGGAAAATGTAAAGCGAGCTTTTGAGATCGCCGCCGCCGGAGGCCACAATATCCTTATCGTGGGACCTCCCGGGGCCGGTAAATCCATGATGGCCAAGCGTCTGCCCGGTATTCTGCCGGATATGAGCCGGGAAGAAATGATAGAGTCCACGGAGATACACTCTGTGGCGGGACTCACGAACCGGGAGCGGCCGGTAATACGGCGCAGACCCTTCAGGGCACCTCATCACACGGTGTCCTTTGCCGGACTTGCCGGAGGAGGAAGTACCCCCAGACCCGGAGAAATAAGCCTTGCCCATAACGGAGTGCTGTTCCTTGACGAGCTGCCGGAGTTTACATCCGCGGTACTGGAGGTACTGCGTCAGCCTCTGGAGGATGGGGAGGTCACAGTATCCAGAGTCTCAGGCTCCGTGACTTATCCAAGCAGATTTATGCTGGTGTGTGCCATGAACCCCTGCAAGTGCGGCTGGTACGGTCATCCGTCGGGCAAGTGCAAATGCTCCGAGCAGGATGTAAGGCGATACCATTCCCGCATATCAGGGCCTCTTCTGGATAGGATAGATATAATCGTTGAGGTCCCGGCGCTGGAGTTCGATGAGCTTAAAAGCCGCACCCCCGCGGAAAGCTCCGCAGAGATACGCAAGCGCGTAAATGCCGCCCGTGAAATACAGCACAGGCGCTATGAGGGCGACCCCACCATGTGCAACGCGCACATCGGGCAAAAGGAGCTGAGGCAGTTCTGCACTCTCACGGCTGAGTGCGGGGAGCTTATGCGCATGGCTTTTTCCGCCATGGAGCTGTCAGCCAGAAGCTATGACCGGATTTTGAGAGTTGCGCGGACAATAGCGGATCTGGAGGGCAGCGAGAGTATTGAATCCGATCATATCGCCGAGGCGATACAGTACAGGAACTATGGGATAGTCGATTGAAAGAAAGCACCCCCAATACCGGAGACAACCGATATTGGGGGTATTATCATATACGCTTTTTTGCGGATATTGACCGTATTATTTTGCGGAGACAGAGTCCAGAATGTCGGTCAGCTCCGGGTACACAGCGACCTCTGAGAGCTCATCGTCGTTGCCCTTTACCTTCAGCACAGTGACGAGCAGATAACTGAAGCTGTCATCGGGGATAGAGATGCAGACGCACACAGAGTCACCGGTCAAGTATCTGATGGCCTTATTCCCGCCGCACAGGATCTCCTCCACAGCGCCGAACTTCTCCCTGGTCTGGGCGGCCATCGCGTCGAAGCCCTCACCCTGATAGTATGAGGCGTACTCCAACTGCATATTGAAGTCCTCACCGTAGATAACAGCTACATGGGAGTCGCCGGAATAGGTGAGAAAATCATCCTCAACCACGGCAAAGCTGAATTTGTCGGCATCATAGCCCACAGTGACTTCAACGGTCTTGGCATCCTTGAAGCCGGACACAAAGCTGTAACTGCCGGATGCCATGTTGACGGGAGCTTTTTTCCCGGCCTGAGGCTTTGCGGCAGGCGCTGCCTGATCGGAGGGTCTCTTTTTAAGCACAAGGGCGGCTGAAAGCGCGGCTGCCGCGCCGATAACCGCAGCGGCTTTCCATTTGTTCATAGTGATGTCTCCTTTACAGTTTTATTTTACGCCATGAAAGCGGAAGTACTCGATTATCCGGGAAATGCCGGCTGAATTAACAGTCTTTCCGTCACCGGAATCATATTCCGGGGCAAGATCACCGTCTGAGTCATTGAGTACGGAGCCAAGGTCCGCGTAGAATGTGCCTGAATTGCGGCACACATCGCCGATCCATGAATTAACATTCCTGTAGAACGAGGATGTACGGCCTTCGTCATCGGAGTATGAAGCGCTGACGGAAGCGATAGAACAGCAGACAACGGTGGTGTTTGGGCTGGCGGCGCGGAGCTGAGCTATGAGCTCCTCATAGCTTTGGATGAAGGTGTCCCGGGACACATCCGGAGAATCGTCCCTGCCGAGACAGATCACGATCCATGATGGCTCGGCCACCATCGCGGCATTGACAGGAGTAATGAGAGAGCCGTCTCCCGGATAGACAATATCTGTGCCGGCCGCGCCCACCACCGGGATACCGGAGCCGGCGTCTGTCCAGACCTGAGGGGAGACACCGCCGCTGGAGTATGTCTTCAGACCGGAAACGGAGCTGTCACACAGAAAAGTCATAGCCAGTACGTGCTCAAGACCCTGATCCTGAGTCTTTTTCATCTCGGTGAGCTCTCCGGCTTCGGCGGCGGAGGGGGTATGAGATGAATTGCTTTTATCCCCGGAGACAGTGACAGTACGCTCACCCAGATAGAGCGTGCCGTCGGGCCTGTCACCGCTGAATTTACAGCTCAGCGAGACGATCACACCCACAAGTATCGCAGCCAGAGCCGCATATATGCTCAGCGCCCATATTACATTTTTAAAGCCTGCAAGACCTTTGGACTTTTTAGACATAGTTTTATCAGTTAGCACAGCGGGCGACCTTTTTGGGGTCGCCCGCGAGAATTATGATTCTATTGGATCAGGCCTCGGCCTCAGCCAGAGCCTTTGCCTCCTCGATGACCTTCTGCTGCACATTACCGGGAGCTTCCTCGTAGCGGGTAAACTTGCAGGTGAAGGAGCCGGCGCCCTGAGTCATGGAGCGCAGGTCGATGGTGTAGGTGGTCATCTCAGCCATGGGGACCTCGGCCTCGATGGTGGTCATGCCGTCCTCAGCGGGCATGGAGCCCATCATGGTGCCGCGGCGCTTGGAGTTGATGTCGCCGATGATAGCGCCCTGATACTCATCAGGAATGGTGACGAACAGCTGCCCGATAGGCTCAAGAATGGTGGGCTTTGCCTTGGGAATACCGTCCTGATATGCAAGGCGGGCCGCAGTCTGGAATGCCATATCGTTGGAGTCAACAGGGTGGTAGGAGCCATCGTACAGGGTGGCCTTCAGGCCGACCAGAGGATAACCTGCCAGAACGCCCTTGACAACGGCGTTGCGCAGACCCTTTTCCACGGAGGGGAAGAAATTCTTGGGAACGGAGCCGCCGAAGACCTCCTCGGCGAAGATCATGTCATCCTGCTCATCCTGAGGCTCAAAGCGGATCCAAACATCACCGAACTGACCGGAGCCGCCGGACTGCTTCTTGTGACGGCCGTGAGCCTCGACCTTGCCCTTGATCTTCTCGCGGTATGCAACGCGGGCGGGCTTGAGCTCGGTCTCAACATTGAACAGATTCTTCAGCTTGGAGCAGAGGACACCGATCTGAATGTCGCCTGCGCCGGAGATAACGATCTGGTGAGTCTCGGCATTGTTCACGAGAGAGAAGGAGATATCCTCCTCGCCCAGCTTGGTGAGTCCGCCGACCACCTTATCGTCCTGACCCTT
>JAZUJF010000083.1:0-6391 GCA_045642585.1 Candidatus Limivicinus sp. | reverse complement strand
ATATCTGTTATCTTTCTTCTCTGAAGTATGGCAGACCCAGAGAGGCGGGGGGCTGATCCTCGCGCTTGTTTTTCATGGATACAACTATCAGAACGATAATGGTGACCACATAGGGAGCCATCTTGTATATCTCCTTGATGGCAAAGTTGCCGCCGTTGGGGAGGAACAGATTGAGAATATACAGGCCTCCGAAGACGATGGAAGCAAAAATGCTCATATTGGGCCGCCATACGGTGAATATTACCAGTGCGATAGCAAGCCAGCCTCTGTCGCCGAAGGCGTTGTTGGACCAGATGCCGCAGGCATAGTCCATAACATAGTGCAGACCGCCAAGCCCGGCTATCATACTGCCCACGCAGGTCGCGGTGTATTTATAGCGGTTAACATTGATCCCGGCGGCGTCGGCGGTAGCGGGATTTTCGCCCACAGCGCGGAGATTGAGTCCCTTGCGGGTGTGCATGAGGAAGTAAGAGCAGGCAATGGCTATAATAATGGCCAGATATGCCATAAAGCCGTAGCTGAGGAACAGCTTTGCAAACCATCCCTGGGGATTGCTGCCGGCGATGGACTTTGAGAAATATGCGCTGGTATTGGACAGGACGATAGAGGGATTGCTGGAGCCGGTGAGCTTGATAAGGGAGCCGCCGAAGAAGTTGCCGAAGCCCACGCCGAAGGTGGTCATAGCAAGGCCGGTGACATTCTGATTGGCTCTCAGAGTGACGGTGAGGAAGCAGTACAGCAGCCCCATGAGCAGCGAGCCCAGCAGACATGACAAAAGCGGGATGGTGACGGCAAGAAAACCGTTCAGCTGTGCGCCTGCGGCCTGCTCATACAGAAACGCGCCGATGACGCCGCTGATGCCGCCCACATACATGATGCCGGGTATGCCCAGATTGAGGTTTCCGGACTTCTCGGTGAGTATCTCGCCGGTGGCACCGTAGATAAGGGGAATGCCCTGCACAACGGCACGCGGGATGAAAAACAGTAAATCAAACATTGGTCTTTCCCTCCTTCTTTCCGGACTTGCGGAAGCTGATACGGTAGTTTATGAAGAACTCACAGCCTATGATGAAGAAGAGGATTATACCGGTCAGAATATCGGAATAGCTCTCGTTAAGGGAGAACTGAGTGGCGATCTCGGTAGCGCCCTTGCCCATGAACACCAGCAGGAAGCTGGAGAATATCATGCCGAAGGGATTGAACTTGGCAAGCCAGGACACCATGACCGCGGTGAAGCCCTGCCCGCCCACGATGGTTTCCGAAAGGGTGTGGTTGATGCTGCCCACCAGAAGAAGTCCGGCAACGCCGCATATAGCGCCGGAGAGCAGGAGCGTGCGCAGGATGACTCTCTCCACCTTGACGCCCACATATCTGGCGGTGCGCTCACTCTCGCCCACAACGGAGAGCTCATAGCCGTGCTTGGTGTAGTTGAGATATATGTAGACAAGAACGGTGAGGACGGCGACCACAACAATGGGAAGAAGCTGCTTTTTGTCAAACAGGACAGGCAGCCAGCCGGACTGGGTGTTCTGGTTTATGATGCCCATCTTGCCCGAGCCCTTGGGGTTTTCCCAGATGATGACGAAGAACGCCGCGAGCTGAGTTGCCACATAGTTCATCATCAGCGTGAAAAGCGTTTCGTTGGTGTTCCACTTTGCCTTGAAAAAGGCGGGGATGACCGCCCAGAGCGCACCGGCAAGGATGGCGGCGGCGGCACTTATAAGATTTATCTGCCAGGAGGGGAGCTTATCTCCCAGCAGCACCATGCAGGCGGCTGTTGCCAGCGCCCCCATGAGCACCTGACCCTCCGCGCCGATGTTCCAGAAGCGCATTTTGAAGGCCGGAGTAACCGCAAGGGAGATGCACAGCAGTATAGCCAGATTCTGAAACAGTATCCATGTCTTGCGGGCTGTGCCGAAGCAGCCCTTTATCATCGTACTGTAAACCTCAATAGGGTTGAGCTTGGTGACAACGAGGGTAATAAGTCCGCAGAATACCAGTGCCAGCAGGATAGCGGCGGCACGGATAAGGAATGCGCCTCGGGCAGAAAGGCCGCCACGTTTGGAAATATGGATAAAAGGCTCTTTGTTATTCATTTTCTGCACCGCCTCCCAGCTTAGTCATCATAAGGCCCACATCACGCTTCTTTGCATCACGGCCGGGCACGATACCGCTGACCTTGCCGCCGCACAGCACGAGTATCCTGTCGCACAGCTCAAGAAGCACATCAAGATCCTCGCCCACATAGATAACAGCCACGCCGCGCATTTTCTGCTGGGTTATAAGGTCATATATGGTGTAGGAGGAATTGATATCCAGTCCCCGTGTGGCATAAGCGGTAAGAAGCACCGTAGGAGCATTGGATATCTCGCGCCCCACCAGCACCTTCTGCACATTGCCGCCGGACAGCCGGCGGACCGGGGTCTCCACACTGGGAGTGACGATCTCCAGAAAGTCCACCATCTGATGGGCAAGCTTTGTGGGATTGCGTCTGTTAGTGAAAATACCTCTGCCCTTTTTGTAGGAGCGGAGCATCATGTTGTCACTCAGATCCATGTTCGCCACAAGACCCATACCCAGTCTGTCCTCCGGGACGAAGGACAGAGCCACGCCCATATCGGCGATGCTCTGAGGATCCTTGCCCAGAATATCCTCGGGGGTACCGTCGTTTTCAATATAGGTGATGCTGCCGCTTTCAACGGGCTGCAGCCCGGCAATGGCCTCCAGCAGCTCCTTCTGTCCGCAGCCGGAAATGCCCGCCACGCCCAGAATCTCCCCGGAGTATGCGGTAAAGCTCACATCGTCCAGCTTCAGTATGCCGTCAATGTTTCTCACGGTGAGGTTTTTCACCTGAATACGGGGCTTGGGATCCTCCGGCTCCGGCCGGTCAATGTTCAGCGTGACAGGATGACCCACCATCATGTTGGTCATTTCCTGAGCATTCGTGTCCCTGGTGGGCATATCGCCTATAAACTGACCCCGGCGGAGAACCGCCACTCTGTCGGACAGCACTTCGACCTCATGCATCTTATGCGTGATTATTACGATGGCCTTTCCGTCATCCCGCATATTGCGAAGCACCGCGAACAGCTTGTCTGTCTCCTGCGGCGTCAGGACCGCGGTAGGCTCGTCCAGAATGAGGATATCCGCTCCGCGGTAAAGGACCTTTACTATCTCCACCGTCTGCTTCTGAGAAACAGACATATCATATATCTTCTGATATGGGTCTATTTCAAAGCCGTAGGTGTCGCATATCGTCTTTATCCTCTCCGCCGCCCCGGAAATATCCAGTCTGCCGGGCTCATCAAGGCCGAGGATGATATTCTCCGCGGCAGTGAGCACATCTACCAGCTTGAAATGCTGGTGGATCATGCCGATACCGTGGTCAAAGGCGTCCTTGGGAGAGCTGATGACAACAGGCTTGTCATCAATGGTGATCTCGCCCTCATCGGGGAAGTATATACCGGAGAGCATATTCATAAGGGTGGTCTTGCCGCTGCCGTTTTCGCCCAGCAGCGCCAGAATCTCTCCGCGGTAAATATCCAGCCAGACTTTATCGTTGGCGACCACGGAGCCAAAGGTCTTTGTGATGTTGCGCATTTTTACTGCTGCGATCTTGTTGTCCATTGGCTTGTCTCTCCCTGTAATTTCATAAATAACACTGCAAAGGTAAGAGCAAAAAGCTTCTGCGTTTACCTTTACAGTATGATCTGTATTCGATAAAAAACCCAAGAGGGAAGCTCTGTTGGTGAGAGCTTCCCTAATGCGGTCAAATAACAGCGATCAGGCAATTATATTGATGCCGTCGATGATGCAGTAGAAGTAAGGAGCGGAGCGAAGCTCGGACTCGTGGAAGTAACCGTCGGAGACAACATCGGTCTCGCCGGTGAAGGTACCGTCGTTGATAACATCGGCAAGATAGTTGGTGAGAACGCCGTTAGAGTCAACGGTGGTGACACCGGAGTTGTTGTTGAACATATTGCCGCCCTCGTCATCAATGGTGACGGTGAAGGTGGAGGTATCAAAGACCTTGAGAGAGCCGTCCAGAAGCTTGGCGCGGAGCTCGTCCATCTTTTCAGCGGTGCCCTCTGCGGCGTAAGCCTCGTTGATGTCCAGAGTCTCAACAGCGCCGGCAGCCAGAGTGCCGCAGTAGTCGGTGGGGATCTCGGTGCCGTCGATCATGTGCTGGACCATCTCACGGAAGAAAATGCGCCAGTTGATGCGGGAGCCGGCCAGATAGGTCTTGGGGGTGGCATCAAGGAAGCAGACATTGTAGGAAACATTGGGGACACCTGCGGTCTCGCAGGCGGTAGGAGCGCCCATGGAGTCAGCGTGCTCGGAGATGAGCTTGCAGCCGTTGTTGATGAGCTGGTTTGCGGCTTCCTTCTCCAGAGTCTCGTCATACCAGGAGTTGGTGTAGATAACATCCATAGTCACGGAGGGGCAGATGTAGCGGACGCCGAGGTAGAAGGAGGTGTAACCGGAAATAACCTCTGCGTAGGGCTTTGCACCGACATAGCCGATCTTGGCCTCGTCTGCGGTGAACTTGCCCGCCTCGATCATCTCGTTGAGCTTCATACCGGCAGCAACACCGGCCAGGAAGCGGCCCATATAGATGTCAGCAAAGGTGTTATGGAAGTTTGCCAGGCCCTCGGTGTGTGCGCGGTCGGCAGTGGCGGAAACAAACTGCACCTCGGGGAACTCGGAAGCAGCCTGGATCATGTAAGGCTCATGACCGTAGCTGTCGGAGAAAATAAGATCGCAGCCGGCATCGGCAAGCTCTGCGGCGGCATCGTAGCAGGTCTCATCCTCGCCCACATTTGCGCGGAACATGCAGTTTGCATCGGCAAGACCGAACTCGGCAAAGACTTCCTTTGCAGCGTCGATGAAGTTGCGGTCATAGGGGGAGTTCTCATCGTGGAGGGTGATGAAGCCGATCTTCAGCTCGGAAGCGGGAATACCGGCACCGGCAGCAGCGGGAGCGGCGGCAGGAGCAGCGCCATCAGCAGGAGCGGCGGCAGCGGCAGCGGCGGGAGCGGCGGACTGGCCGCAGGCGCACAGTGCGAATACCATAACAGCGGCGAGGACGAAGGCAAGGATCTTCTTCATAGGTTTCTCAATCTCCTAAAAAAATATTTTTATCAGAACCGGAGTTGATCGAGATAAATGAAAATAAAAATGCCGCATAAGGAGGCTTGCAAAAATAGAGATACCTGTCCTATGCAGCTATGACATCAAAATGGGCAGACCCATTCTGTTATCAAACTTCGATAGTCCGGTCATTTACGGCAACCGGGTAGAGACTTCAAATCCATATCATTTGCATTATATCGAAAGCAATATTCAGTTCTGACGCTGACTATACTATCAGTTGTGACAGATTTTGTCAACGCCATTTTTCGACGATTTTGCCAATACAGCAAAGTTATTTTTGTATATTATGCACAATCGTCGGAAAGCAAACCCTTGCTGATCAGAATTTCATAAGGTTAAGACCGACCTCATCGGAGTATACCCGATCCACATCCGCGTCCACTGAATGAAGGAAAAATTCTCCGGTGAGGCTGATATGGCAGAAATTCAGATGACCGGCATAAACCTGACCGTTGGAGGGGTTGGATACGGTCATATGCAGGTGGAGATAGACCTCTCCGTCCTTTCTGGAGGCATTGCCCACACATGAGGCGATCTCAAATACGCCCTTGAAGGTAGTCTTTTCATACCGGAAGGTCTTGAGATTAAAAACTCCGAGAGTGACCTCGTCTGCCGCGCCCAGTCCGGAGATGGAACCGCATTTGATATTTTCGTCTCTGCAGAGCTTTGTCAGCTCGGTTATCAACTCATCCCCGCGATCGAAGCGGATGATATAGTCGCTGCCTGATCTGATATACTGCATATAAAGCGCCGCCTTTCATTTATGAATGATTTCAAGCAAGAATATATCATAGGCGACAAAAAAATGCAAAAGAAAAAACCTCCGAAATAAATCGGAGGTTTGTGTTGGCATTGACCTATTTTCCCGGTCCGTCGCCAGACAAGTATTTTCGGCACAGGTGAGCTTAACTTCTGTGTTCGGAATGGGAACAGGTGGACCCTCACCGTTAAAAACACCAACTTTTTCTTTTCAGGGCCTGTACCCTGAAAACTGAACAGAGAAAAGGTTAGATCTGCAAGGCTGCCTGCATATTTGTAGGTCAAGCCCTCGGGCTATTAGTACCGCTTGACTGAATACATTACTGCACTTACATCTGCGGCCTATCAACGAGGTAGTCTTCCTCGGCCCTTACTCTTTCGATGGGAGATCTTATCTTAGGGGGAGTTTCACGCTTAGATGCCTTCAGCGTTTATCTCGTCCAGACGTAGCTACCCAGCTGTGCCGTTGGCACGACAA
>JAZUJF010000082.1:0-3352 GCA_045642585.1 Candidatus Limivicinus sp. | reverse complement strand
CTTAATAGTTCCCCTCGGAATAATCCCGGATATCATATCCGGCAAGGCGGGCGTCAACGCACCTCAACAAGCTGTTCAGCGTGGCCTCTTCCACAAGCCCGTTAATGTCCTCAGTGTATTTGTTCATTTCCTCGGGCTCATCCGTAATAAGTCCGTCAACACCCGAGAACATAAGTGCATTTGCCGATTCCGGGTAGTTGACTGTCCACGCGAATACCCCTTTGCCGTGCCTGTGGATATGCGCCACAGTATCTTCATCTACAAAGGTATGTTCAATGCTGAAGAAATCGACATAGGGCAGGTCGTAGTAATCACCGGTAACAATGGCCATGATAAGGCCGCATTTAATACTCGGATCAGCCTTCTTTACGGCGACCAGAGCGCCCGGGTCTCCGGACTGGACCATACTTCTGTCCTCGCAGCTGTATTTCTTCATAAGGCTGACTATTTTTGCCGGCAGCTCGGGATCCTGCCTGAAGCCCTTTATCTCGATAAGCAGCGGTGTTGAAGCCGCGTATTTTTGAATTACCTCTTCAAGACCCGGTATTCTCGCGTCGGGGAAGTCGGATGCTTTCATACCGTATGGTGCCGGTATCTCCTTCAGCTCCGCATATGTACAGTCATATATGGGTCTGTCAATGCCGGTGGCATCCTCAATGGTCTCATTATGCAGTACCACCGGAACACCGTCCTTTGAGCTCCAGACATCAAGCTCAATATATGTCACCTGTCCGCATTTGTCCGCCAGCTCAAAGGCGGGCATCGTGTTTTCCGGAGCCTTGGACGAATAACCCTTGTGGGCTATTATTTCCGTCTTTCCCACAACGGAGAGGATAAAGTCGCTGTCCGTCTGGGCGAGCGATACCGCCGCAAGGTAGCCTCCGGCAACGATCAAGGCAAAAACGCCGCAGAAAAGGGTCTGGATCTTGTTTATTGTCAGAGCTGAACGCTCCGCACATTCCGCTTCCGGAAGGACTATCTCCTGTTCTTCACCCCGTTGACGGAGCTTCAGGAAGTACAGCTCCGTTATAAAGGTCAATGTGCTTATCTGCACGAGGGAAGCTGTAATACTCCTTGCTGTCTCCAGTCCAAGCGACACGCCCATTATGTTGAACAGTCTCCCGGCATAGTTCAGATCTCTTGTAAACCAGTGGCATACAGATACCGGGAGTATGATAAGAAGAACAGGAATAATACTGAGCCTTACAAGCTCAATTATGGAGTACAGCCCTATATTGATGCCGTTTTTCAGCCATTGACCGGAGCTGATATTACCGCTCTCTTTTCCCGCATCTCTGAAGCTCTTATTTCTAAGGATAAAGGCGGGCAGAACAAATACCCATTTCAATGCAAAATATATTACCGCCGCCATCAGCAGCAGGAAGATCACAAACAGGAGAGTTTTGGAATTAATAAAATCCTGAATGTATTCCGGAATGATAAATGAACCCACAAGGTCATTCGTCTGGTATACATTGGCAAGAGGCAGTATCAGCAGAGAATAGACCATCAGCATCCAGTTTTCCGCCTTCAGTCCACCCTTCAGCTTCTGAAATGAGAGCCTGATAAGCTGGCCCAAACCGAGCTTCTGACCGTTCCGTAAATATGTTATCCCCATGATGATCGCAATGGACTGCCACAGGGCAATGACCCCATAGAAAATGACCAGCACAGCCCCGATCGGTATGATCCACGGGCTTTTCACCAGAGAATTCACAAGATTTGCGTTGCTGACAAAGCCCTCGGGGGTGGTAGATAGGGCCAATCCCCAGATCTTGCCCATAAGCGGGATAACAATGAAGTCTCTCCCCATCCCGAAGAGCACAAGAAAGGCAACCAGAGGTATTCCGATCTGCTTATATCTATTTCTTGATTCCCTCATCGTCTGCCTGTAGAGGAAAGCTTCTTTTGGCCTCATTGTTCCGTTCTCCTTCAATAATTCTCTCCGCTCAATGCCGTGATACGCAGGGCGGGAGAGCATAATTATTTTGCTATGAAAGCAAAGCTTTCATAGCAAATTGATTACAGATAGAATTGTACTTCCCTGCGCTTAGAGCAGTTTGCCATAAGGAAAGCGTTGATACCCACCATAACGGGAGCTGAGACCTTTCGGTTGCCGAAGGGACATACATTCACACAGCGCATACAGCTTATGCACAGGCTCTTGTCCGGCATATGGGGATCGCCCGGTTCGAGAGCTCCCGCAGGACACTCAGAGGCACAGGTACCGCAGCCGGTGCATTTACTGCCGGAAACCGGCGTCGCGGGCACGCCCTTGTATTCCTTGTAGGGGCGACTGCCGGGCATAGGGATCGCCCGGATATGATCCTTCGCCATGACCGCATCAACAAACCCGTCAAGCTTCTGCAGATCGGAGGCATCCGGTCTGTCAGCGGCGATCTTTTTATTGAGTGAGTGGGGCGCCACCATCTCGGCGGCACCGGCAAGAATAAATCCCTTTTCCCTGCATAGATCGCCCATCTCCATCAGGGCGTCCTCAACGGCCCTGTTGCCGAACACAGCCACAGGAACTGCGGCCGCGCCCTCGCCCCTGACATCTCTCATGCGGTCATACATGGGCTTTGGGATGCGTCCCCCGTACACAGGGAAGCAGAAGAACACCATACTGTCCTTATCAAAGTTCATATCATAGCCAAATACGGTCACATCCATCGGCTGAGTGCCCAGTCTGTCGGCAATATGCTGTGCAATATGTTTTGTGCCGCCGGTCGGGCTGAAAAATACTACATAAGGTTTCATATTATTTCTCCTTGAACATCTTTTTCTTTATGGCCTTAGAATACCATATACTTTACAGTCGGTCAATATTTCGTATGAGAGTATTTTTCCGTATTCGTTTCGTTCTCTGTCTCCCGCAGCACCCGAAAAACAGAGCTTTTATTCTGTCAAAAGCTGTGATATAATGTAAAAACAGCGGTGATTTCATTGCTGATACGCTCCGCTGCAGCTCACATTTTACTATTATGCGGCCACACCGCATAGGTAAGCGATGAATAAATTCACCGAGAGCAGATGCCGAAAGTGAATTGATCAGCGATTACTCAGGAGATTACTATGAAAGCTGCGCTTCAAAGGTGCATTATGCCTTCCCCTTCCGGAGAAGGGGAAGGGCAGCGAAGCGGCCGAGCGGTAGTGAATGACACGCCGGGGGCGTGTCAGAGCCGCGAGGTGACCGAGCCGCAGCGAGACCCGCTTGCGGTGGATGAGGTTTTCCCCTGTGCGCAGAGTTAAACTGTACCGCAGTCCAACAGGAGAAACCTCATCAGTCACCAGTGTGCGCACTGGTGACAGCTTCCCCTTCTCCGGAAGGGGAAGCCTTATAGGACGGCAC
>JAZUJF010000081.1:0-9504 GCA_045642585.1 Candidatus Limivicinus sp. | reverse complement strand
CGCGTAAGCCAAATCAAAGATTTGGACGCTCACTTATCATTTAGTCACTTTTTCTTGCAATACACAAAGTATTCCTGCGAAAAAGTGCCGTCATCAGAACCCATTTTCTCTCGGCATCTGCTCTTGCCGCATTATGCGGTGTTGCCTTAATAATAAATCATCTTATCATTCCTTTGCTTCGCGTGGTAAGATGCCGCATTTTATTTACTCTTTGTGCCGACGCGAAGCGGCGGAATGGATGATTTCTATGACTTTATGGACAATGATCGTGAAAATGAGCGAGGGTCTTGGCAAGACATCGGCCATTTTCTTCCTGACGCTTATTTTTTCACTGCCGCTGGGCATTGTTGTGGCTCTGCTGCGCATGAGCAAAAACAAAATAGTTTCTTCCGTGGCCCGGTTTTGTATATCCGTTTTGCGGGGCACGCCTCTGATGCTGCAGCTGCTGGCGGTCACATACGGCCCCTATTATCTGTTCGGATTCTCCGTGTCCCGCAACAAGCTGATCCCGGTGGTCATTGCCTTTGCCATCAACTATGCGGCGTACTTCGCCGAAATATACAGAGGCGGTATCGAGTCCATCCCAAAGGGTCAGTATGAAGCGGCTCAGGTGCTGGGCTACACCAAGTCCCAGACATTTATCAAGATCATTATGCCTCAGGTCATAAAGCGAATCATGCCCTCTATCACCAATGAGGTGGTCACTCTTGTCAAAGACACCTCCCTTGCCTTTACTGTCTCCTATCAGGAGATGTTCACTATCGGCAAGGAGATAGCAAACTCCCAGACAAGCTTCGTGCCCTTTGTTGTGGCAGGCGTGTTCTACTTTGCGTATAACGCCATTGTTGACTTCGCAATGGGCCGCATCGAGAAGCGTCTTGATTACTACCGGGTATAAGGAGGGAGCAGAATGAGCAGAAATATTCTTAAAATAGATAACATCCGGAAATCCTTCGGCTCAAACCATGTCCTGAAGGGCATTTCCCTGTCGGTTGACGAGGGCGAGACTGTGTCCATCATCGGCTCAT
Organism: Candidatus Limivicinus sp.; assembly: GCA_045642585.1. Classification (GTDB taxonomy): domain Bacteria; phylum Bacillota; class Clostridia; order Oscillospirales; family Oscillospiraceae; genus Limivicinus. The sequence continues at coordinate 8,476 of JAZUJF010000081.1, read as the reverse complement.
CCGGCGGCGGCAAGAGCACCCTTCTGCGCTGCGCCACTCTTCTGGAAACAATGGACGGCGGTACTCTCAGCTATATGGGAGAGAATGCCGCCTGGGAAGAGGACGGAAATATCAGGTACGCCAGGGATCTGAAAAAATTCAGGACAGAATTCGGCCTTGTGTTCCAGCAGTTCAATCTGTTCCCTCACTATTCCGTTCTGAAGAACCTTATGGATGCGCCTCTGTCTGTACAGAAAAGGGAGAAGGATGAGGTCAGCGCCCAGTGCATGGAGCTTTTGAGGAAGATGGGCCTCGAGGAGAAGGCAAACAATTACCCCTTCCAGCTCTCCGGCGGACAGCAGCAGCGCGTGGCTATTGCCAGAGCGCTTGCGATGAATCCGTCCATCCTGTTCTTTGATGAGCCCACCTCCGCCCTTGACCCGGAGCTTACCGGAGAAGTGCTGAAGGTCATCCGTCAGCTGGCGGATGAACATATGACCATGGTCATCGTCACCCATGAGATGAGCTTTGCCCGGGCTGTTTCCGACAGAGTTGTGTTCATTGACAAGGGCGTTATTGTGGAGCAGGGCGACCCGGAGGAGGTTTTTGGCAATCCCAGAGAGGAGCGCACCAGACAGTTCCTCAGAAACTACCAGCAGTAAGATCACTCTTTAACAGCTGTTGACCCTTTATTACGATCAATTCAAGCCCGTTTTCATTCATCACCGCCGAGAGAGCATCTCCGGCGGTGAGCTTATTTTCCAGCATAAGCTCGGCGGCGCCGTCCTCGATGCAGCGCTGGATAGTGCGCCTCAAAGGTCTTGCGCCCAGCTTCCGGTCAAAGCCCTTTGATGAGAGCCATTGACAGCTTTCATCGGATACAGACAGAGTTATACCCAGCGCTGCAAATCTCTCGGACAGCTGTGACAGCAGGGAGCGGGTAATTCGCAGCATATCCTCTTTTTCCAGCCGGTTAAATATGATAGTCTCGTCAATTCTGTTGAGAAACTCCGGACGGAATGTGCGTCTCAGCTCCTCATGAATAGCCTCCTCCACCCCATCGCCCCGGGAGTCAGTGTCGGCGAAACCCATAGGCGGTCGGTTGGCCGTAATGAGCTTTGCACCGATGTTTGAGGTCATAACGATGACTGTGTTTGAAAAATCCACTGTATGGCCGGTGGAATCGGTGAGCCTGCCGTCGTCCATTATCTGCAGCAGCAGACTCCACACATCCTCATGGGCCTTTTCTATCTCGTCAAACAGCACCAGTGACCAGGGGCTGCGACGTACCTTTTCCGTGAGCTGACCGCCCTCCTCGTAGCCCACATATCCGGGAGGGGAGCCGATGAGCCGGGAGACAGAGTGCTTCTCCATGTACTCCGACATATCCAGCCTTATCATGGCCTTTTCATCGCCGAAGACCATCTCCGCCAGTGCCCGGCACAGCTCCGTTTTGCCCACACCGGTAGGGCCGAGAAACAGAAAGCTGCCCACAGGCCGTTTGGGGTCGTGCAGTCCTAATCTGCTGCGCCGAATGGCCCGGGAGACGGAGCGGACGGCTTCATTCTGCCCGATCACTCTTTCGGACAGCTGCTCCTCCAGATGGGTAAGGCGCTGATTATCACTCTCACTGAGCCGTGAGACAGGGACTTTTGTCCACATGGACACTATATCGGCCACATCTGTACCGGAGACGGACAGGGCACTTCCCGAGACATGGACGGCGGCCGCGGCCTCATCCAGCAGGTCTATGGCCTTGTCAGGGAGAAAACGGTCGGGGATATAGCGCACCGACAGCCTGTATGCGCTCTCGATGGCCTCGTCTGAAATGCTGACTCCGTGATGACGCTCAAGACCCGGCCTCAGTGAACGCAGCATGAAAAGAGTGTTTTCCCTATCCGGCTCCTCCACTGTGACCGGCTGAAAGCGCCGCTCAAGAGCGGAGTCCTTTTCAATATGTCGGCGGTACTCCTCAAGAGTGGTGGCACCTATCATCTGCACCTCACCACGACCGAGAGCGGGCTTGAGGATGTTTGCCGCATCTATTGAGCCCTCCGCGCTGCCGGCGCCGATTATTGTGTGTAGCTCATCCACAAACAGTATCACATCTCCGGCCCGCTTTACATCCTTCAGAACATTCTTGACTCTCTCCTCGAAATCACCGCGGTATTTTGTCCCGGCGAGCATGGCGGGTACATCCAGCGACACTATGCGTTTGTTGCGCAGACTGCCGGGGACGTCTCCCTGTGCCACCCACATGGCGAGCCCCTCGGCAACGGCGGTTTTTCCGACTCCGGGCTCTCCAATCAGTACGGGATTATTCTTGCTTCTGCGGGAGAGTATCTGAATTGTGCGGCGAATTTCTGTGTTTCTTCCAACCACAGGGTCAATGTGCCCCGAGGCCGCCAGCTCTGTCAGATCCCGGCTGTACTGATCCAGAAGACGGGTCTCGCTCCGCCGCAGAGGTGCTTTAACAGTACCCGGCTGAGGCGTGGCACCCGGGGGAGCGCCGAATACATCCAGAATATCGGTGTATATATCATTCAGATCAGCCCCGCATTTTTTCAGCGCCTGAGCTCCGCCGCAGTCCGCCTGACGGAGTATGCCGATGAGAAGATGCTCGGTTCCGATAAAGCTGTGCTTCAGACTTCGCGCTTCAGACCCGGCTTTCTCAACAGAGAGGATGGCTCTGGGGGTCAGCCCCTGTTGAGGAGAACCGGGTGTGCCGCTGCCGTGAGTGGAGACGATCACTCGGCGCAGCTCATTTTCACTCACTCCGTTCCGGCGCAGGACACGGGATGCAAGACTGTCCTTCTCGGTCATTATTCCCAGCAGGAGATGCTCTGTACCCACATATCCGTGGCCCATTTCCCCGGCCTGCTTGCGGGCGTATTCAATGGCCGTCTCCGCCCGTTGGGTAAACTTCTCATTGCTTTTCAATCACACGACCCCCTCTTCTTACAAGCTGTATTATCCGTTGCCGTCCGTGAAGATGCTATCGAAAACGGGAGGGACAGCAGATTTTCTATCACGGAAAGATTATGGCCAAGGGTGCGGGAAAATATATGAGGCCATACGAAATATACTGCGAGAATGATAATTTTTCATTGATTTTTGCGGAAGATGTGTTACAATATCCCTAACATGACCGAACGGTCAAATAATACGGAGGTATGTTATGGCTTTTGTTATTACCGACGAGTGCCTGTCCTGCGGTTCCTGCGCAGCTCAGTGCCCTGCTGAAGCAATTGACATGGGCGATCTGCACTACGAGATCGACCAGAGCAAGTGCCTGGAGTGCGGTTCCTGCGCAGCCCAGTGCCCTGCAGAGGCTATTGTTCAGGAGTAATTTTTGATTACTCTATAAAATGAGGAGTGCGGGAAGCACTCCTCATTTTATATATGGCAAATCGGTCATACCGGCGCTTACCCGGAGAAAAGGATATAAGCATGGACGAAAACTATTGTCCCCTGTGGGAAAACGGGCCGCTGTTTCGGCAGGCGGAGCATTTCAGGCTCTCCACCGACAGCGTGCTGCTGGCTGACTTTGTGAATACCGACCGGGCAACAAAGGGAATAGACCTGGGCTGCGCCTCCGGGATAATCAGTCTGCTGCTCCTGTCAAAAAAAGAAGGGCTGCATATGACCGGGCTTGAGATAGTGCCGGAGGCAGCCGAGCTTGCCGTGGAGAATATGCGCCGGAACTCGCTGGAGGACAGAAGCGCCGTCCTCTGCGGCGATATCCGCAAATACAAAGAGCTGTTCAAAACCGGGCAGTTCGACCTTGTAACCGCCAATCCCCCATATTTCCCCATAGGCAGCGGAGCCGTCTCTCCCGATGAGAAGCGGGCCGCCGCAAGAGGGGAGACCATGTGCACCATGGAGGACATCTGTACCGCGGCGGCATATCTGTGCCGCACCGGGGGCAGCGTGTGTATGGTGCATAAGCCGGAGCGGCTGTCGGAGCTTATGGACTGCATGGCCTCCCGAGGCATCGAGCCTAAGCGGCTGAGGCTTGTGTGCAATACGGCAGATTCCGCCCCGAGTCTTGTTCTGGTGGAGGGACGCCGGGGAGGAAAGCCGGGGCTCAAAATAATGCCGATACTTGTTCTCCGCGATCCTGACGGGGCGGAGACAGAGGAGATAAAGAGAATATACCGCAGATAACGAAAAAAGACTGCCACCGCAGTCTTTTTTCCCTGAAATCTCAGAATTCATGTATGGGCACGGTGCCGTCATCCTCTGCCTTGACTATTGCACGGATCTCGGCATCGTAGCTGTAGCTGTCATTCACATGGCCGGTGATCACATCGCCCACTTTTTTGCCCAATATCTCCTTGCCGAAGGGAGACTCCTTGCTGATAAGCCCTTTTCGGGGGTCACAGCGCACGGTGGTGACCACCTGTATGACCTCTTCCTCGTCATCCTCGGGCATATAAACGGTGACCTTGTCAAAGAGCCCAACCTGATCCTCGCCTGCTCTGTCCACATAAACATGGGCGGTCTTGATCATGCCCTCAAGGTATCTGATGCGGCTGCGGTTTTTATTCTGCAACTGCTTTGCCAGCTTGTATTCGGCGTTCTCGCTGAGATCGCCATAGGCGCGGGTGCGCTTGACCTCCTCGATAAGCTCCGGCATAAGGGTATCCCGCCGATAGTCCAGCTCATCGCGCATCTGCTTTAAGTCCTGCTTTGTAAGTTCGTCGTTCATTCCTGTACCGGTCCGAAATAGTTATTCCTGTATATCCACCGTTACGGTGTTAAGGCCGTTCTTTTCAAATTCGTCCAGATATGCGTCCATGCGCTCGGCCAGCTCCTGAAAGTCCTCCGGGTCACCGGATACAAGGCCGAGATCACGCCGGGCAAGCTCCTCCGCCAGAATATCGTAGAAAACCGCATCCTCATAATCGGCGATAGCCTCATGGATGCCGCCGTCCTCAAACGCCTTGGAGGGCAGGAAATGACCCCGCCAACGCTCGGTCAGAGAGCTCATTCCCTCACCGGGAGCAAGGGAGAAAAGCTTCTCCTGCAAAAGGTCATAGTCTTCAAACTTGTCCTTTTCGTCACGGGTGGAATTGAGTATCCAGTTGCCTATATAAACCATATCCAGCAGACGCCTGTATTCTTTAGTCGTCAGTTCAATATTCAAGCGATCGCCTCCCTACATCTGCATATATCTATTATAGCAGACTGTGAAGCCAAATTCCACTGTGGAGTGCAACAAAATTTCCCATTTTGAGGGCGATTCATACTTGTAATAGACAAATGAATAAGTTATACTAAAGCGTCGCGTTGTGTGTATTTGATATGGAGATCGTTATGGATAACAGACCTGTCGGCATATTTGACTCCGGACTTGGCGGGCTGACGGCCTTGTCGGTATTCAGGAGGCTTATGCCCCGTGAAAGCATAATATACTTTGCAGATACCGGCCGTGTGCCCTACGGAGGCAGAGACTGCGAGGAGCTTCGCCGGATGACGGTCCAGGATCTGGAGCTGCTGGAGAGCATGGGCGTAAAGGCAATAATTACCGCCTGCGGCACCGTGTCCAGCACCGCTCCCGATATTCTCTCCGCCTTCCGCCTGCCTGTGACCGGGGTTATCGCCCCCGCTGTCATCGAGGTGGAGCGGGTGTGCAGCAGGGAGCCGGTCGCAATTATCGCCACCAGGGCGGCTGTCCGCGCCCGGGGCTATGAAAAGGAACTGAAGGCAGCAGACCCCGACAGAGAGATACTGGCTGTACCCTGTCCGGAGTTCGTGCCCCTTATTGAGGCCGGCCATACCGGGAAAGACGACCCGCTTCTGCGTGAGGCGGTGGAGAGGACTCTTGCACCGGTGAAGGCATCAGGCGTGTCGGCTCTCATACTGGGCTGCACACATTACGGGATAATCGCTGATGCCATCCGGGAATATCTGGGCGATAAAGTCCGGCTGATCAGCGCCGCCGGATGCGCCGCGGCATATATGGCGGACTATCTGAGACAGAATGAGATGACCGGAGAGGGTGCATCCGTCCGCTTTTTTACCAGCGGGGACGAGACGGAATTTCGGACAAAGGCAAGTGCGCTGCTGGGCTTTGAGGCAGAGGATGTGACGCAGCTGCCCACAATGGAGGTGCTGTGACAAGTCACAGTATGTTGATATGCGGGAAAAACCCATGGAGGATCGAACGATGATGAAGGATGTTGTAATCTTTCTTGACAGTATTCACGATATAGGCTCCGGCAACGAGGACAGGATAGAGTTTTCTACCGACGGACTATACACCTTTGATGACGGAGTAGGCTGCCTCACCTATATGGAGACTGAGGTCACCGGAATGGAGGGCACACGCACCTCCGTGATGGTGAGACCCAACGAGGTAGTGGTTGACCGCGACGGCATGATAACCAGCCGCATGGTGTTCAAGGAGGGGCTGAAAAATTCGCTGCTTATGAATACCCCCTACGGAAACGCAACACTTAATATCGACACCCGCCATATTAACCACAGCTTCAATGAGGAGGGCGGCAGTATGGAGATAGATTATGTGATAGATGTGGAAAACGCAGTGGCATCCAAGAACAAATTCAGGCTTCAGGTGACGAAGCAGAAAAATATGGGGGACAGAAGCTATGTCTAACATGATAGAGAACGCAAAGCAGAAGATAAACGATCTTCTTAAAGATGCATACAATAAGGCCGCCGCGAAGGGCGAGCTGGCTGAGGGCGCAGCTCTTGCGGGCACCGTTGAGATACCCAAGGACACCCAGAACGGCGACTATGCCGCAAACCATGCCATGACAGGCGCAAAGGCTCTCCATATGGCGCCCCGCAGGATCGCCGAGACTCTGGTGGCCAATATGGAGCTTGAAGGCTCCTGGTTCTCCGATGTTTCCGTGGCAGGCCCGGGCTTTATCAACTTCCGTCTGTCCGACAGCTGGTACGGCGATGTGCTGAAGGCCGTCACCGCAGAGGGCGACGATTTCGGCCGCGTAAATGTGGGAAACGGCAAAAAGGTCATGGTGGAGTTCGTCTCCGCCAACCCCACCGGCCCCATGCACATGGGCAACGCCCGCGGCGGCGTGCTGGGCGATGCGCTCGCCTCTGTTCTGGACAGAGCGGGCTACAATGTCTGGCGGGAGTTCTATGTGAACGATGCCGGAAATCAGATCGAGAAGTTCGCCTCCTCCATAGATGCCAGATACCGGCAGCTCATACTGGGCGAAGACAAGGTAGACTTCCCTGAGGACGGATACCACGGCGACGATATAAGGGAGCTGGCAAAAGCGTTTCGTGAAGCAAACGGTGACGGATGGATGGATAAGGATGTGGCTTCCCGCCATGGCGCCATGGCTTCATTTGGCCTTGAACGCAACATCCCGAAGATGCAGGCCGACCTGCGCCGCTACGGCATCAACTACGACCAGTGGTTCTTCGAGTCCGAGCTGCACAACACCGGCTATGTGGCCGAGTCCGTGCAGATGCTCACCGACCGGGGCTACACCTATGAGAAGGACGGAGCTTTGTGGCTTCGCACCTCTCAGATCCTGGGCGAGAAGTTCCTGAAGGCTGGCAAGACCCGGGAGCAGATAGACAAGCTGGAGCTGAAGGACGATGTTCTGCGCCGCTCCAACGGATTCTACACTTACTTTGCCGCCGATATAGCGTATCACAGGAATAAGCTGGACAAGCGGGGCTTTGATCTGGCCATCAATGTCTGGGGCGCCGACCATCACGGTCATGTGGCCCGCCTCAAGGGGGCAATGGACGCTCTGGGTCTCGACGGCGAGCACAGACTGGACATCGTGCTGATGCAGCTTGTAAACCTGCTTGAGAACGGTCAGCCTGTCCGTATGTCCAAGCGCACCGGAAAGGTCATCTCCCTGTCGAATCTTCTGGATGAGATCCCGGTAGATGCCGCCCGCTACTTCTTCAACTCCCGCCCCGAGTCCGCCGTGGACTTCGATCTGGAGCTTGCCCGCCGCGAGGACAGCGAGAACCCCGTTTACTATGTGCAGTATGCCCATGCGAGGATCTGCTCCCTGCTGGCGGCCCTTGCCGCTGACGGCCATCCCGTGCCGGAGGCCGATAATGTGGACTTCTCCCTCCTTTGCGAGAGTGCCGAGCGTGAGCTTATCAAGCAGATCGCCCTTCTGCCCGAGGAGATCCGTCTTGCCGCCCGCGACTATGACCCCAGCCGCATCAATAAGTATGTCACCGAGCTTGCCGCCCGGTTCCACCGCTTCTATACCGTGTGCCGCATAAAGGATGCGGAGCCGGAGATTATGAACGCCCGCCTACTGCTTGCCGACTGCGTGCGGCGCATAATTGCTCTGTCTTTGGACATCATCGGCGTCAGCGCACCGGAAAAGATGTAATACTAATCACTGATAGAAATCAGACAATCTTTGCGGTAAAAACTGTGCCGTACTTCGTTAGCTTCCTTGACCATATATCTCCATTATGCTCTGCGTAAGCTGCCTTGTCCGGCGCATTTTTTCCTCGCAAATCTTTG
>JAZUJF010000080.1:0-6795 GCA_045642585.1 Candidatus Limivicinus sp. | reverse complement strand
AGTCGGCGCAGGTGGCGCAGAAGGTGCAGGAGCCCAGATTGAAGGTCAGTGTGACCTTATCGCCGGTCTCATCGTCGATATGCTCGATAGTGCGGGTGATGGCGTTGCCGGAGCAGACACGCTCACACATTCCGCAGCCGATGCAGCGGTCGGAATGATAGACGATGCGGCCCCTGTAATTTGGCATTGCCTCCTTGGGGACAACGGGGTACATATCGCAGCTGGACTTACTGAACAGCTGGGATATAGCTTCTTTTACAAACGGAAAATCCATTACATCTGCCCCCTCTTCTCTTTGAGTATCTTGGTTGCCAGAGCCAGACCGTCGATAACAGCCTCGGGCTTAGGTGAGCAGCCGGCCACATCCACATCAACATGGACATATTTGGAAAGAGGTCCGACCACAGAGTAGGAGCCGCGGAACACATTGCCTGACTGAGGGCAGGAGCCCATAGTCACGATACATCTCGGCTCCGGAACCTGTTCAATGGCTCTCAGCACACGGGGCAGGGATTGCTTGGTGACGGGGCCGGTGACCACAACTATGTCGGCGTGACGGGGAGAGCCCACCAGCTTGAAGCCCAGACGCTCTGCGTCATATCGGGGAGTGAGGACAGAGACGAGCTCTATATCACAGCCGTTGCAGGAGCCGGCGTTGATGTGGAAAATCCACGGAGAATTGCCGGTGCTCTCTTCGATGATCTTTTTGAACATTTTCGCCCCTCCTTACAGACCGAACCATGCCAGCACCAGACTCAGAAGAGCAAGGCCGGATACCACGGTCCAATAGAATTTGAATATCTGCTCGATCCTCAGACGGGCAGTAACGGCGTGGACAAAGGACATACTGACAAAGGTGATGACAACGCACAGTGCCACAACAATGACAGCGTCCACGATAATAATGCCGGTGCCGATGCCGCCCAGGAACAGGGCCACAAACAGGCTTGTGAGAGTGAGCATCTTGATGGAATGGCTCAGCTTATAGACTGCCAGAGGCTTGCCGGAGTATTCTGCCAGAAGTCCCTCGCAGATCTCGGTCTCGGCCTCAGCGGCATCGAAGGGATGGTTGCCGGTCTCGCCGGGGATCACAAGGAGCATGGCGATGGCGGCGGGGATCATGCTGCCCTTGAGGATAAGGCTGCCGTTTGCCACCTGATATGCGGAGATCTGACTCAGAGAGAAGACGATGCCCGTGCCCATGGCGTTGCCCACTGCCTTGCCCACTGCCAGCAGGACCAGCACCAGAGGCAGCTCAACGGAGATGATGGTGACCATCTCACGGCTCAGACCTACTCCGGCATAGGGAGAACCGGACGCGGCGCCGCCGAAGATGCAGCTCAATGCCGGGATGAGCAGGAGGTAGAGGATGACGATAATGTCAGCCATACCGGAAAATGCGGTAAAGTTAAAGATAGGGATAAAGAGCTGGATCACGATAAGGGATGCCAGACCCACCAGAGGTGCCGCGAGAAACATCTTTCTGTCAGCGCAGGCGGGGATGATAGTCTCCTTGCCGCAGAGCTTGAAGAAGTCATACAAGGGCTGGGTGATGGGAGGGCCGACTCTCTTCTGCATTTTTGCGACCAGTTTTCTATCAACGCCGCTGAGGAACATACCCACCAGGAAGCAGAACAGGAAGCCGGGGAAGATGAGGATATAGCCAAGATACTGCAGAGCGCTCAATACTATATTAGTCATTTATCCCACCTCCTTAAAGAACTATCAGCATGAACATCATGCCCAATGCAAGGGCGATTATTGCCCACAGAGCATAATCGTTCACAATTCCGCTGTGCAGATCGTGCATGAATGAGAAGTAATGTCTCCAGTTGTGCTTGAAGCCCCAGAACAGGTCTCCGCCGCCAACCTGTGAGTACACAGTCTGCTCGCCGCCGTAGAACAGGTCGTGCTTGGCATCGGCGACCTCGCTCCTGCGCTCATTGACCTTGTCGTACTTGGACATCACAGCGACGATAGTGACGGCAAGAAGTGCGATGCACAGGACAAGCAGCCAGGAGATCGGGCTCCACACGCCGACCTTGGAGAAGGTGGCGGCGGTGTCCGCGCCGCCGGAGAAGCCCATAGCCTCGATGTAGCTCTTGACAGAGAAGACTGCCTTTGCCGCGGGCTCGGTGAGGTAAGTGGTGACCAGATTGGGGAACAGACCTGTAACAACGCACAGGAATGCGAAGATACCCATTGCAAAGCGCATACCGAAGCCGACCTCGGTGACATTCTCATACTCCTTGGGGAGCTGGCCGAAGAATACGGACTGGCTGACCTTGACAAAGGAGGCAAGAGTGAGGGTGGAGGTCACGAGAGCGATGACAGTAACGAGCAGGAAGCCGATGTTGCCGCTCTCGACCGCCTTCTGATAGGTGGCCTGATAGATCATCCACTTGGAAGCGAAGCCGTTGAAGGGAGGCACGCCGCTGATGGAGAAGGCACCGATCAGGAACAGGACAGTGGTGTGGGGCATTTTCTTTGACAGACCGCCCAGCTTGCCCAGATCGGTGGTGCCGGTCTGGTGGAGGACCGCGCCGGCCGCAAGGAACAGCAGGCCCTTGAAGAGGGTGTGGTTCATTGCGTGGTAAAGACCGGCGGAGATGCCCAGAGCGGTGGACAGACCCACAGCAGTTAGTACATAGCCTATCTGAGAGATAGAGTGGAATGCCAGCAGACGCTTGAAGTCATGCTGTGCAAGCGCCATTGTGACACACACGAACATACTGACGCTGCCGATGAACACCAGCAGGAACTGCATGGTGCCAAGACCCATGGACTGCATCAGGAAGTAGGTAATACGGATGATACCGTAAATACCGGATTTGGTGAGCACGCCGGATATGAGCACGGAGATGGACGCCGGAGCGGCGCCGTGTGCGTCTGCCGCCAGAGGATGGAAGGGAACGATAAATGCCTTGGTAGAGAAGCCTATGTACAGCAGTGCGAAGGCTATCTTGGTGGAATTGGAGAAGTTGCCGGGGAGAATGGCGGACAGCTGTGCAAAGTTCAGGGTATGAGCCTGAGCGTAGAGCATGATGATACCGGTGAGAATGCAGGTAGAGCCGATGCAGCCCACCACCAGATATTTGAATGCCGCCTCAAGTGCGCCGTAGACCTTATTGCGGAAGGCGGTCAGGGCAACAGCGGCGAAGGTGAGTATCTCAACCATGATGAACATATTGAAGATATCGCCGGAGAGCACCAGACCGATAACGCCGCCGGAGAGCATGAGGAACAGGGTGTAATACTGGCTCTGGTTGTCGTCATGGCTCATGTACTGCAGAGAGTACACGCCGGAGACGAACACCGCCGTCGCGATGAGCAGGCCGAAGAACAGGCTCAGCGCGTCAACCTCCAGAGCGATGCCGATGGCGTAGCCTCCGGCCACAGTGCGGCTGCCCATCCAGTAGGCGATCGTCTCTCCGCCCACCATAACAGGCTTGACGAGAGCGATCATGCAAAGCAGGGAGACGGAAACGGAGATGAACGCGATAATGTCGCGAACCATCTTCTTTTTACCGATCAGAACCTCCAGAAATGCGCCGAGGAACAGCACCATTATGGAGTATATGGGGAAATGATGATAATCGAAAAAGCTCATCCTCTCAGCCTCCTAATCTCTCTGGTGTCAAGAGTACCGTAGGACTCATAGAGTTTAATGACCAGTGCAAGGCTCATCGCGGTGACGCAGGCACCGATAACGATGCTGGTCAGGGTCAGGGCCTGGGGAATGGGATCGACGAAGAAGCTTGCGGGGTTAAGCTCACCGGCGGTAAAGATAGGAGCGGTGCCGCCCTGATTGTAGCCGATGGAAATTATAAGCAGGTTCACGCCGTAGTCGGCAATAGACAGGCCGATAACGGTCTTCACCAGATTGTACTTGGTGACGATGGTATAGAAGCCCAGCGCGATAAGGAAGAAGGAAGCTATGTAATTAAAAAGTATCATATCATTCACCTCATTCCTTCCCGTCAGCGACCAGAGCAAACATACTCATACCGAGAACTCCGACGCCTGCCAGGACCTTTGCGCCCACAGTGAGATCCATAAAGAAGATCGTTCCGGAGGAGTACAGGTCTCCGATATTTCCCTGAGCGAACAGCACATTCTGGCAGAAGTATGCACCGCAGAACACGCCGATCATTGCAATGGCGATGTAAACGATGGAGGCGAAGCCCTCGAACTTGTGAAGGAAGCCGCGGTTAACGGCCTTGGACGCTCCCTCGTAGCCGTAGCCAACGACCAGAAGCACCACAACAGCCACCATCAGCACGCCGCCCTGGAAGCCGCCGCCGGGGGACAGATGACCGTGGAGGATTATATAGAACATATATACCAGCACGAAGGGAAGGAGCTTATCCGCGCCGCACTTCATGATGGTGTTCTTCACGGTGATGTTTTTCTTCTCATTCATCCTTGCCGTCCTCCTTCTTTTCTTTCTTGGTGTAGAGGATAACTATGGAGCCTGCCACAGCGGTGATGAGGATGAACGCTTCGCCCATGGTATCGTAACCGCGGAAGTCGAAGACTATGGAGGTAACATCGTTCACCGAGTGGGAGTTTGCAAGGTTCTGCTGAACGATAGCGCCGGCGGCGCCGTCAACAGCACTGTCATCATAGCTGTCGGGATCCTGCTGCAGCTCGTATACGGACACAGCCGCGTCCTGACCGGAATAGGTACGGGGCATCTGTGCCATATCCACCGCGGCAAAGATCATGGCGAAAAGCACAACGCCCAGAGAGACATAAGTAAGCCATTTCTTCATTTCTTGTCCCTCCCTCTGATCTTGGTAAGGGTGACGATGAAGATAACGGGGGTAAGAGCCGCGCCCACAGCGGCCTCGGAGATGGCCACATCCGGCGCGTGGAGGATAAGGAACTCGGCTGCGGCGAACACACCGGTGATGCCCAGTGCGATAACGGCAGACAGGAGATTCTCCATACGGCAGGCCAGAATGGCGGAGACCACCATACCCAGAACCACCAGAATATTCAGGATAACAACAATATTACTCATCGAAATCCCTCCCGTAATCGTCAACGGACATTTCCTTCTCAGGACGGATGCCCGACTTGTACGCGCCCCTGGCAATTTTGTGTGCTCCAAGGGGGTTGGTGAGAATGATCATAACGCAGATAACTGCCACCTTCACGGCAGTACCGGCAGAGTGCATGACGCAGGCGGCATACAGCACGGCGCCGATGCCCACGCAGATTGTACCCAGAGTGGGGATGCAGGTGCTGGCCTGCATACGGCAGAAGGTGTCGGGCATACGGAGAATGCCCTTCGTACCGGCGATGGCAAAGAACAGGCCTATAGCGATAAGCAGATCAATAGCAATTCTGAGTATCATTTCTTTGCCCTCCCTTCGAGATAATGACCCACAAGAATGGTGTCAATAATGCCGAGCATTGCGCAGATAAGAGAAATATCAAGATAAATGCCGCGGCCTGAGAACAGCGCAAAGAGGATCATTGCGCAGCAGATAAGCGCATCGGCGGAGTCGCCGGCTACCATCCTGTCGGCGGCGGTGGGTCCCTTTGCCACTCTGATAAGGCACATAATGCCGAGCAGAGCGAAGAGGATGCCGAAAATAAGCAGTTCTGTCATCTGAATACCCTCCCAACTCCGCGCTCAAGGTTGCCCTTGATGGCTTCACCGGCCTCTGCGCCGCTCTCGGCGGTGACATCGATCCAGTGGATGTAGAAGTAGGTCTGTCCGTCTTCCTCGGTGACCTCCATAGTGATAGTGCCGGGGGTAAGGGTGATGGAGTTTGCCAGCATTGCCTGACCGTACTCGCTCTCAAGGCTCACAGGAACCTTGACGATGCCGGGGTTTACATTGGTGCAGCCGCCGTAGCAGCGCTTTGCCATGTCCCAGTTGGCCTTTATCAGCTCCACAGGGAAGGTAATAAGGGCGTAGCGGAGAAGATTGAAGAACCTGGCAGGGATAAAGAGCCAGCCTGCATTCTCATGAATAAAGAATCTGGCAGAGAACAGAGCCACCGCAAGGCTCACAACAGCTCCGGCTGCAAGCTCCTGAGCGGAAAAGCTCCATGTGAGCAGGATCCAGAATGCCATGCAGACGATGAATGTGGTCACTACCGCGGGAAATCTCGTTTTTTGCAAGAGAGAACCTCTCCTTTCTTTTTTTGGTCAATACCTGATGTTATTTACTATTCGACTTTAAGGTTTTCCACGAAGAATTCGCGCCCGGCTGTCATCCTGAGGGCCGTGCTGCCGCAGTTTATACAGCAGTGGTTCACTCTGTCCGCCTCGCCCTCATACTCACAGTCAAGACACCTGAACCTTGCCTTGACCGGTTCAATGAGGAGCGCCGCGCCCTCGGCCTCCGTGCCCTTTGCCGCAATGGGGAAAAACTCCTCAATGCACCGGGGTACAAGACCGGAATACTCGCCCACCCTGAGCTTGATTTCAAGCACACGGGTGAAGCTTTTTTCCTTTGCCTCGGAACGGACAATTTCGATGATGCTGCGGGTTATTGCCATTTCATGCATTATTATCTGTCAAGGCAGCTGAAGCAGGGGTCGATGGAGGCGATTATGAGGCCGGCATCGGCAACTGTATTTCCGCGGAGCATGAAGGGAACAGTGGGAGTATTCTTATAGGAGGGAACATGAATGCTGACACGGTGATTGGTGAGAGAGCCGTTGCCAACGACCATGTGGCTCAGCTGGCCGCGCGGAGCCTCGTGGCGGCAGACAGCCTGACCCTCCTGGATCTTGATAAGCTTGTTGCCCAGATTGATGGGGGTGTCGGGCAGGT
>JAZUJF010000079.1:0-16831 GCA_045642585.1 Candidatus Limivicinus sp. | reverse complement strand
AGTCACCAGTGTGCGCACTGGTGCTAGCTTCCCCTTGTGCGCAAGGGGAAGCCTCATAGGACGGCAGCTTTCATCTATCGTGGCGCACATTGCTGAGCATGGGCGTTTAATATGATATATACATAAGCATGAAAAAGCGGTCGGAGGCTCCGGCCGCTTTTCTGCGTCTGTCGATACCCTCTGACCCTGACTTCATTTCAGACTTCCCAGGTATCCCTCCAGGATCAGCGAGGCCGCGACGGCATCCACTGTCTTGCGGTGCTGCTTTTCCTTCTTGCCTCCGGCGTGGAGAATGGCGTGGGCCTCGATGGAGCTGCGCCGCTCATCCCACAGCACCACCGGAAGACCGCTCTCGCCCTCCAGCATGGCCTTAAACTGGCGGCTGATGGCGGCCCGGGGACCCTCGGTGCCGTCCATGTTTTTCGGAAGCCCCAGCACGAGGGTCGTTACCTCCCGTTTTTTCGCCTCCTCGGTAATGCGTGTGCAGGCGCGCTCCATGTTCCATTCCTCCATGGTCCATGCCTCGCCGCAGAGCATCCCCAGCAGGTCCGACACCGCAAGCCCTATTCTGCGATCACCGTAATCTATTGCCATTATACGCATCCTGTGCTTCCTCCGTTGACCGATCACAGTTTTTCCGATGACCGGCGCTTTTAATTATTTCCTAATCTACCATCCCGCGGCGGCCTTTGCAAGAAAAATCCTGAGTATCGCCGAATTTCGGTCTCCGTTGCTTGCAAAAATTACCGGGAAATGCTATAATTCATCGATTGTTTCAAAATCACAAGCTCCCAGGAGGTCGCCCATGAGGTCTCACAAAAAAAGACCGCTTCTGCCGGTGATAATAATACTGATATTGGCCGTCTTTCTGCTGTCCGGGCCGTACCATGAGGCCGACCCCGCGGTGAGACCCTTTTTCGGCACTATGCGGGTGCGTCTGTCATCGGGCACCTTCCCCATGGACACCGAGGAGCTCACGACCCGCGTTATCAAATCAGATATCGAGCTTCTGGATAATTTCACCCGCCTTAAATATGCCGACTTTACCGGCAGCTCCTGCACCGAGGAGATCAGCCGCTGGAGCGCCCGACACCCCGAGGTCAGGCTTCTCTATACCGTCACCATGCCCGACGGCACTCGGGTCAGCAGCAACACAAAGGAGCTGGATATACGCTCCGTGTCCCACAGCAAGCTTAGTGAGCTGCGTGACATTCTGAAAAGCTTCACCGAGGTGGAGAGTGTTCTGGCGGGCAATCTCAGCGGCAGGGACGGAGGACTGGAATATTCCGATCTTGCCGTACTCAGGGAGCTGTTCCCCAATGCCGAGCTTGATTTTTCCCTCACCCTGCTTGGTCAGGAGATCAGGCATGATACGGAGAGCATCGACCTGAGCACTATGGGTCACGGCGACACGGAGACGGTCAGGGCCGTTCTCTCCTGTCTCACGAAGCTGAAGACGGTGGAGTTGGGCAGGGAGAGCGACCACAGCGACAGACTCACTCTCGAAGATGTGGCCGGCATCGGCAGAGCCTGCCCCAACGCAAGGCTGAACTATTCCTTCACTCTCTACGGCAAGGAGGTCACGCTCAGCGATACGGAGCTGGACTTCTCCTATGGGGAGATCGAGGATGAGGGCGAGGCTGTGCGCACCATTCTGCCCCTCATGACCTCATGCAGGACTCTGGATATGGACTCCGCCGGGGTCTCCCATGAGGCTATGGCTGTCATCCGGGACGAGAACCCCAATGTGAATGTGGTGTGGCGGGTGTGGTTCGGCGACAACTATTCTGTACGCACCGATGTGGAGCGGATCCTTGCCTCAATGGAGAGCGTGGGCGGCGTTATATATGACGCGGATGTGCTGAAATACTGCACCAAGGTGAAGTATCTGGATCTGGGTCATAACCCGGAGCTCCATGACGGCGGGTTTATCCGCTGTATGCCGGAGCTTGAGGTACTGATAATCGCCATGGACGGCTTCAGGGACATATCGTTCCTGGATAATTGCCCCAAGCTTGAGTATCTTGAGATATTCTCCACCGATATATCCGATCTCACGCCCCTTGCGGACAAGAAAAACCTGCGCCACCTGAATATCTGCTGTATGCCCAAGCTCACGGACATATCTCCCCTGTATGAGCTGCCCGACCTTGAACGGCTCTGGATAGGCAGCGAGACGCCCATCCCCGCCGAGCAGGTGGAGCATATGAAGTCTGTGGCGCCCTACTGCGAGATCAACACCACGGTGGCGGATCCCACTCTGGAGGGCGGCTGGCGCTTTACCCGCTACGACCCGGAGGAGCCCAAGTATTGGTGGGTGCCAAGATACGAGCTGCTGCGCGAGCAGATCGGCTATAATTATCAGGAATACAGCTTCTACTGGCTTGACCCCAAGTGCCGTGAAGAGGCTCCCGCGGAATATAAAGGCCGTTTCGGCAAAGAGGTCTACGGACTGTAAAAAGGATGAAAGCATGAAAAAATCCCTTGCATTATTGATTATTGCGGCGCTGATGATGACTGTGTGCCTCACAGGCTGCGGCGCGGAAAAAACCGCTCCGGCTCAGGCGGCTGACCCCGGCGCCGAAGCTGCGCCGGAGAGCACGCCGGAGAGCGCTCCGACCCCCACCCCCGCGCCGAAGAGCATCACCGTCTGCGGCAGGCAGTTCAGGGAGGACACGGACGCTATGGACCTCTATGACTGCGGGGATGTGGATATAGACGAGCTTATCGGGGCGCTGCCTCAGTTTCCCAATATGCGCTACATCTCCCTGCCGGACTCTCTGGACTACACCCTGTCCTTCGATAAGATGGAGGCCATCCATAATGCCGCGCCCAAGGCCGCCATTGACTATGACTTCAATCTCTACGGGAAGAGCTTCAACCTCTGCGACGGGGAGCTGGATCTTAAATATATCCAGATTCAGGACGAGGGCGAGCTTGTGCGCCGGGTCATGGACTGCATGGTAAATCTGGGCTTTGTGGATATGGACTCCTGCGGCGTGTCCAACGAGGCCATGGCCGCCCTCCGTGACGATCACCCCAATGTGGAGGTGGTCTGGCGCATCAAGATCGGCAATCTCTATTCCATGCGTACCAATGTGGAGATGGTGCTTGCCTCCGCGCCGGAGCTGTACGGGGAGCTTATCCACGACAATGTGATGGATCTCAAATACTGCACCAAGGTGAAGTATCTGGATCTGGGCCACAACAACATGATGGATACCATCGAGTTTGTGCGCTATATGCCCGACCTTGAGGTGGCTGTACTGGCCATGATAGATGTGGATGACTTCTCCGCCCTCGCCTGCTGCCCCAAGCTTGAGTATCTGGAGCTGTTCACCACCCGCCTCCACGACCTCACTCCTCTGTCAAACCTGACAAATCTCCGCCATCTGAATATCTGCTATAACTTCGCCATAAGCGATATAAGCCCCCTTTACAATCTGACCCAGCTGGAGCGGCTGTGGATCGGCTACTATGACCCGGTGCCGCCGGAGCAGATCGCCGAGATGCACCGCCGTGCCCCCAACTGCCAGATAGAGACCGAGGTCAGAGACCCGACCGACGGCGAATGGCGCATCAAGGGCGGCGATGAGCTGGGCAATCCCACATACCATCCCCGCTATGAGCTGCTGCGGGAGCAGTTCGGCGGCTATACCGAGTGGGCATACTCCTACTACGAGAACGACCCCCTGCATTATTACGGGCTGATATGTCCCTGATATAGAGGTATCGCCATGAATAAACGGATCATTTCCATATTATGCCTCCTGCTGTGCGTCTTTTTGCTCTCCGCCTGCGGCGGGAAGACAGAGACAGCCCCGGAGCCGACCCCTGCCCCCACCGTGGTATTTGCCGCCGGGGAGTTTCCCCTTGAGTCCGCCAGTCTGACCGTGGCGCTCAGACAGGGTGAGGCGGGGCTTCTGGACTCCTTCCCCGCTCTCCGCTCCGCCGACCTTTCCGGCAGCGAGAATATTGACGAGGTCTTTTCGTGGGCGCAGGCACATCCCGATGTGGCCGTCACCTACACCGTGACCCTGCCCGACGGAAGCACGGTCAGAAACGACTGCGCCTCGGTCGATCTGAGAAGCGTCACCGACGGCGAGATCGACGGCTGGGTTTCCGCTCTGCGGTATCTGCCAAAGGTCAGTTATATCGAGCTTGGCAGTGAGCGTCAGGGTCTCAGCTGGGACGGCATATATAAGCTCCGTCAGGCCTGCCCCACGGCGGACATGGACTACGGCTTCTATCTCTACGGGCAGCCGCATTTTCTGGGCGACACCCGCATAGACCTTAACCACACTCCCGTTGAGGACGGGGGCGAGGAGGTCAGACAGGCCATGCGCTGCATGAAGGATCTGATCTATCTGGATATGGACAGCTGCGGTGTCAACAATCAGGATATGGCCGCCATCCGTGACGAATTTCCCAATGTCAAGGTGGTCTGGCGTATCTGGTTCGGCGAGAACTACTCTGTGCGTACCGATGTGGAGCTTATCCTTGCCTCCATGCCCTCCCGGGGCGGAATGCTGGAGCCGGGCAATTACGAGTCACTCATGTACTGCACCGATGTGAAGTATCTGGATCTGGGGCATAACGACCTGATGAGCGACATATCCTTCGTCAGGTATATGCCGAAGCTTGAGGTGGCGATACTGGCCATGGCAAACTGGAGCGACGCGGGCCCTCTGGCATGCTGCAAGGAGCTGGAGTATCTTGAGATGCAGACTACCGAGTGCGGCGATGTGTCCCCCCTCTCCGGCCTTGAAAAGCTGCGCCATCTGAATATCGCCTATTGCTCCAATATCAATGACATCTCCCCCCTCTACGGCCTTGAGCTGGAGAGACTGTGGATCGGCTGCGTCGACCCGGTTCCCGCCGAGCAGGTGGCCGAGATGCGGCGGCTGCACCCCGACTGCGAAATAAACACCGAGGTATATGACGATCCGGTGGGCGGCCGCTGGCGCTATGTGGACTACAATGAGCTGGCCTATGTGTACATCTACCATGACCGCTATATCAAGCTGAGAGAGCAGTTCGGCGACTACGAGGGAAAGATGTATTCCTTCACCTGGAACGACCCGATGTACTGATACAGTCATCAGCTATCGGCGATCAGCTCTCAGTCGGGGATGCGCCCTTGACTTGGAGATGTATAGGGACTATAATAAACGGGAAAAATGAATACAGGGGGGCTGGGTGTTTCCCGGCTGAGACGGAGCAAATCGAAGCTCCGATACCCTCAGACCTGATCCGGATAATGCCGGCGTAGGAAACAGCAAGCAGCTATTTTAAGCAGGATCTGAAATTCAGGTCCTGCTTTCCGCATCCTCCGGGTTCTGACAACGAAAGGAACAGTATGAAAGAACATCTCAAGCTCCGTGCCCTGTGCGAGGGCGCAATATTTGTGGCGCTGGCTCAGGTATTGAGCTACCTGAAGCTGTTTGAGCTGCCTCAGGGCGGCTCTGTGTGCATCGGTATGCTGCCCATCTTCCTGTTCTGCTCCCGCTGGGGCTTCGGAAAGGGAATGCTGGTGAGCTTTTCCTATTCCCTGCTTCAGCTTCTGCTGGACGGGGCATACGCCTGGGGCTGGCAGAGCATGATCGGCGACTATATCCTCGCCTTCTCCGTGCTGGGAGTCGCGGGTCTGTTTCACGGCAAGAAAAACGGATACGTTCTGGGCACGCTGGCCGGCTCCTTTGCCCGTTTCCTCGTACACTATGTGGTGGGCGCCACCGTCTGGGCGGAGTATATGCCGGAGAACTTTTTCGGCATGACCATGACCACGCCCTGGGTCTACTCGGCGCTGTATAACGGCTCGTTTATGTTCCTCAACACCCTGGTGGTGCTGATAATCGGCATGGTGCTGTGCCAATATCTGGGAGACTTCTTCACCGGCGAGGACCTGCGTTAGCCTGCATCGGCGATCACCGGGCGCCGTTCACGAATTATGCGAGAGGGAGATATCAGTATGTCACGCATAGCCATCATCTCCGGGGGAGAGTATTCACCCCTGAGGGGAATAGAGGAGCATGACTTCGTTATTGCCTGCGACAGAGGGCTGGACTATGCCCGCAGATGGGGAGTCACTCCGGATCTTATCCTCGGTGACTTTGACTCCTTTGAAGGGGAAGTGACGGAGAGGGCGGAGGTCTGCCGTCTGCCGAGGGAAAAGGACGATACCGACACCGTGTACGCCGTGCGCCGTGCGCTGAGTATGGGCGCGCGGGAGATAAGCCTGTACTGCGCTCTGGGCGGACGGCTCGACCACCTTATAGCCAACCTCCAGACTCTGGGCTTTATAGCCGAAAACGGTGCCCGGGGGCATATCATAGATGATAATACCGAGATCTTCGCCTTTACAAAGGGCTCTGTAAGACTGCCGAAGCGTGAAGGCTGTTCTCTCTCGGTGCTGTCGCTGACAGATGTATGTACCGGCGTCTCCATTGAGGGCGCGAAGTACCCGCTGAATAAGGCCGTAGTGAGAAATACCTTCCCTGTGGGCGTGAGCAACGAATGGAAGGACGATGTGACCGTGTCTGTTGAGACCGGAATACTGATGGTCATGCTCTGCAAAATGCAATAATTAAGATGTTAATGACTAAATCTCCCCTCTTTGGACATACTACATCCAAAAAGGGGAGATGATCATATGTCCAAAAAAGCCGGAAAGCTTATCATTATATATACCTCAGCCGTAATTTTGTGTCTGGGGCTTCTGTCGGCCGTACTGTATTCCAGACTTCTGGATTACCGCAGGGCGGCGCTGTATTCCTCCCGGGAGGCCTTTGAGGAGACGGTCGGGGCGGTATCGGAGCTGTCCCGCTCCCTGCGCAAGAGCCTGTACGCAACGGATCCGGGGATGTGCGCGAGGATATGCGCCGACTCCAATGCTCAGGCGCAGTCTGCCCAGGCCGCCATGGTCACACTGCCCTTTGAGACGGTGCAGATGGAGCAGACCTCTGCCTTCCTGAACATTGTGGCCGACTATACCCACGCCCTGTCCGCGGAGGCGGCGGTCGAGGGCTTCAGCGAGCAGAATGTGCAGGAGCTGACGGCTATGGCACAGACCGCCGGGGATTTCGCCCGGATGCTGTCCGAGCTTCGGGACAGTCTCAACGACGGCGAGACGGTGATGGATTCCATGGAGACGCCTCTTGCCAATACGGAGCCGGAGACAGGGGAGAAGCTGTCCGCGTCCCTCATGGATTACGAAGCGTCCCTCTCGCCGATGACTCTCAGCTATGACGGGCGCTACGGCTTTGAGAAGGAGACCGCCTCCGGGAATCTCTCCGAGGAGGAAAAGCTGACGGTTGCCGCCAGAGCCGTGGGAAAAGCGGAGCGTGAGCTTCAGAAGCAGTATGACTATGAGGGCGAGAGCGGCCTGAGCTGCTACGCCGCCGGAGATAAGATAATCATCGTGTCCTCCCGGGGGCTGGAATCCCTGGCCTCATCCAGACTCATTGACGCCGGCGCTGTCACTCAGGAGCAGGCCGCCCAAACAGCCGAACAGTTCCTCACCGACATGGGCTATGAGGGGCTGACCCTGTCGGGCACGGCTCAGTCCGGCGGGGTGTATGAGCTTTTGTATTGCCCGGGCAGCGAGGACGCCCTGTGGGTGGATAACTACATCCGCGTCTGCATAGCCTCCGACAACGGCAGCGTCCATTCCTTCGACGCCTCCCGATACAGCGGCACGGAGGAGGCGCCGTCCTTTACCGCGGAGCGTGAGGAGGCTCTTGAGAAGCTGCCGGAGAGCCTCAGCCCTCAGAGCGACCGCCGGGTCATAATCCGCTCCGACGGAAACAGAGCCGTTCCCGCCTACGAATTTACCTGCCGGAGCGACACGGGGGAGACCGTCCTTGTTTATATTGACGGGGAAAAATGCCGTCAATGCGCCATAGAATTCCTATAAAACTGAGTATAAGGCATAAATAGCCGGGTTTTCTTCGGGAAATCCGGCCTGTTTTTTGTGCAATCTGCTCAATTAGTTATATATTTAACGATTAACTATGGTAAGGCTGACATTTGACAGAGGAGCGGTAAAGATGGTATAATTTCATGCTGTGAGCTTTAGCAAAGGTGTATCGGCGGAATTTACCGAATACTGTTTTCTGATTAAATGCCCATGCGCATTAGAGCGCACCACCATAAACGAAATCGGGGAAGCAGTATTACATATTATCAGGGATCATTGAAAGAACCACCGTTTCAGTGTAACAGGTATGGTCAGTGGCCAATACACAGGACATGGAGTAAAGAGGGGGTGTGTGAATGTCATTTGAAGCGATACAGAGCGTAACTCAGGCCGAAAGCGAGGCAAAAACGGCGGTAGCCAATGCCGAATTGAAGGCAAAGCAGATGCTCGCCGATGCTCAGAGCGCCGGCAGGCTGGCTGTTGAGACAGCTGTCAGCAAGGCGGAGGGCGAGCTGCAGGAGCTGAACCGTCAGGCCGGCGAGAAAGCTGTCGCGGCGACCCAGACTCTGACGGCGGAGCTGTCAAACAAAAAGGCCGCTCTTCGCGCCAAAGCGGAAGCGAGGCTCGAAGAAGCCGCAACTCTCGTAGTGGAAAGGATAGTGAATAGCTGATGGCCATTGTAAAAATGAAAAAGCTTCGGCTCATGGCTGTCCGCTCCAGGAAGGAGGCTCTGCTGCGAGAACTGATACGATACGGCTGTGTTGAATTTTCCGAGATCGAGGAGGAGCTGAAGGCCGGCGAGTCCGCGTCCGCCGTGAAGCGTGAGTCCGGCGATGTTCAGTCTCTTAAATCTCAGCTTGCAAGCCTTAACCACGCTATCGAGCTTCTGGACAGCTATGCGCCGAAAAAGACCCCCCTGCTCGCGGCAAAGCCCGAGAAGGATCAGGGTGAGCTGCTCAGTGAGATCGGCATAGGCAGCGCCCTCCGGGTGGCCGAGCAGATCGAGCAGAGGGATGCCCGCATCAAGCGCATCTCTGCCGAGGAGAGCCGTGAGCGGGGCGTTATCGAGGCGCTGATCCCGTGGCTGGAGCTGGATATGGCGCTCAATACCGAGAGCACCGAGCGGTGCAGCGTGGTAATGGGCACCGTCCCCCAGAGGATAGGCGCCGCTCAGGCGGCCGCCGCCGTGGAGGGCGTCAGCGAGGAGAGCGAGCTCTTCGTCGTAAATTCCGACAACCGGGCCGATTATGTGGTGCTGATATGCCTGAAGACCGACCTTCCTGCCATGCAGGATGCTCTGCGGCCTCTGGGCTTCACCGCCGCCAATCTCTCCGGTCTTAACGGGACTCCCCGCCAGTGCAGATTTGAGGCGGAGAACAGCCTCAAGGAGCTGGCACGGGAGAAGGAAAGCTGTATCGACGCCATAGCCGATGAGGCCGTCCGCAGGGACGAGCTGAAGCTGGCCGCCGACAGAGTGAGCGTAAAGATCGCGCTTGCGGAGGCCAATGACAAGCTCTTCGGCACCGAGTCCGCCGTTGTGATGGAGGGCTGGTTCCCCGCCGAGGAGGAAGAGGAGCTTATCGATGTTTTCGAGCGCTTCGGATGCGCCTACGAAATTCTCGAGCCTACCGAGGACGAATATCCCGATGTCCCCGTGAAGCTTAAAAACAACAAATTCACCAACGCACTAAACATGGTTACGAATATGTACTCTCTTCCGGCATACGGAAGTCTGGACCCCAACCCCCTGATGGCGCCGTTCTTCATCCTGTTCTACGGCCTCATGATGGCGGATATGGGCTACGGCCTCATTATGATACTGGCCGCGGTCGTGGCCATGGCAAAGATCAAGCCCAGAGAGGGCACGCTGTCCTTCTGCCAGCTGCTTCTCTACGGCGGCATCTCCACCTTTGTGATGGGCGCCCTTACCGGAGGATTCTTCGGCGACGCGCTGCAGCAGGTGGGCAGGATCCTGGGCAAGCCCGAGGGCTGGGGCGTGCTGCCCTGCCTGTTCTCTCCCCTGAACGACACCGTGTACATACTTATCGGCGCGATGGTTCTGGGTCTTATCCACCTGAACACCGGCATGGTCATAAACTTCGTCAAGAAGTGCAGACGCGGTCAGGTGGCGGACGCCGTCTGGGAAGAGGGCGCTCTGTGGGTCACGCTCATCGGCATCATCCTTTTCGTGCTGAAAATCGGCAATATCGCGGGCTATCCCGTGGTGCTGATAGTCGGCATAGTGATGGTGTTCTACGGAGGCACAAGAGGCGCCAGGGGCTTCGGCAAGGTCACGAGCATTTTCGCAACGCTGTACAACACGGCTACCGGCTGGTTCGGTGACATTCTCTCCTACTCCCGTATCATGGCTCTGATGCTGGCGGGCTCCGTTATCGCGACGGTGTTCAATACCATCGGCGGCATTGCCAAGAGTATGTGGCTGTTTGTACCCGTGTTCATCATCGGCCACGGACTGAACTTCGCGCTTAACCTGCTGGGCTGCTATGTCCACGACCTGAGACTCCAGTGTCTGGAGTATTTCGGCAAGTTCTATGAGGACGGCGGCCGCGCTTTCGATCCCCTTAAAGTAAAAACGAAATACTATAATGTAAGTGAATAAAAAATATCAGGAGGAAATTAACAATGGAATTTTTGTTTGCACATTCCGGCCTTGCAATCGGCCTTCTGGGCGCAGGTCTGGCGGCTTGTCTCGCCGGCGCAGGCTCCGGTGTCGGCACCGGTATTGCCGGTGAAGCCGGCGCGGGTCTCGTGACGGAGGATCCCTCCAAGTTCGGTAAGGTCATGATCCTTCAGGTCATCCCCGGCACTCAGGGTCTGTACGGTCTGGTGGTTTTCTTCGTGGCCATCATGCAGATGGGTCTGCTTGACGGCACCGCGATGGATCTGAGCTTTGTTGACGGCTGCCGCTACTGCGTTGCCTGCCTTCCCATCGGCATCGGCGGTCTCGTGACCGCTATCGCACAGGGCAAGGTCGCCGCCGCGTCCGTAAGCCTGCTGGCAAAGAACCCCGATCACTGGTCCAAGGGTATGATCCTCTGCATCACTGTTGAGTTCTACGCCATCCTTTCTCTTCTGGCCTCCATGCTGATGCTCCTTTCCTTCTGATCCGGCCGACAGGTACGAATTACGGGAACAAATAAGAGTTAAAGGCAGGACTAATAATGAAAGGCACTGAAAAAATAATCGCGCATATCAAGGCCGATGCCAGGGATCAGGCGGATGCCATCCTTGCCAGAGCCGAAGGGCAGTGCAGTGAGATCAGAGGCGAGTATGAGCGCAGGGCCAGCGAGGCCTACGCCGAAAAGATCCGTGCCGGCGTGAAGGAATGTCAGGACAAGCTGGACAGTGTTGACCGCCTCAATCAGATGGAGCAGCGCAAGGCAATGCTCTCTCTCAAGCAGGAGATGGTTTCACGGAGCTTCACTCTCGCCTGCGAGAAGCTGGTTGACCTCCCCACGGAGCAGTATGTGGCTCTGCTTGCAAAGCTCGCGGCAAGGGCCTCTGTCAGCGGCGACGAGGAGATCATTCTCAATGCCCGGGACAGGGCTTCCTGCGGTGAGGCCGTGGCGGCCGCCGCGAATGCCCTTCTGGGCGACGGCAGGCTCACCCTCTCTCCCGAGACCGGAGATTTTGCCGGCGGCCTTATCCTCAGAAGAGGCGCTATCGAGGCAAACTGCACAGCCGAGCTTCTGGTGGAGCTCTGCCGCGGAGATATGTCGGCTCAGCTTGCCGAAGTTCTCTTCCGCTGATCCCGGTACAGGGAGGGAAGAAATTGGCTAACAAAAAAGAAAAGTATCTGTATATCTCCGCTCTTCTCCGCGCCAGAGAGCCCAGACTCCTGACCAACGAGAGGGCCGAGCGTATGCTGGACGCACCCTCATTTGACGAGGCGGCAAAGCTTCTCACCGACTGCGGCTATCCCGATATGAGCGGGATGAGCTCTCCGGAGGTGGAGGAGACTCTTTCCGCTCACCGTGACGGGATCTTCGGAGAGCTGGGGAGACTCGCCCCCGATAAAGGTCTTGTGGATGTGTTCAGACTTAAATACGATTATCATAACGCCAAGGCCATCATCAAGGCCGAGGCTATGGGCACCGACTGTAAGCGTCTTCTGTCCGACTCCGGCCGTATCCCCGGCCTGAAGCTTATGGAATACTATGTGGAAGAGAAGCGTGTGCAGCTGCCCGAGATCCTGGGCGAGGCCATATTCGAGGCAAAGGCGGTCCTGAACCGCACCGGCAATCCTCAGCTTGCGGACTTCGTGCTGGACAAGGCATATTTTGAGGAGATGGACAGGGCCGCCCGGTCTCTGGACAGCTCCTTCCTGAAGGGCTATGTCGCCGTGCTTATCGACAGCACCAACCTCAAGAGCACCGTGCGCACCCTGCGAATGGGCAAGAATCAGGATTTCCTTATGGATGTGCTTATCCCCGGCGGCAATGTGGGCGTGGGTCGGCTGTGCGCCGTGACCGACAAGGACGGACTTGCCGCGCTGTACAGCCGCACCGGCCTTGAAAGAGCCGGAGCACTGGGCGGCGAGTGCCTTGACGGCAGCAGCATGACCGCGTTCGAGCTCGCCTGCGACAACGCCGTAAACAGATACCTGAGAGACGCCAAGCTCATCAGCTACGGCTGCGAGCCGGTGCTGGCGTACATGGCGGCCGTGGAGGGAGAGATCACCGCTGTCCGCATGATCCTCACCGGCAGGCTCTCCGGAGTCGCGCCTCAGGTCATCCGGGAAAGGATGCGTGAACTGTATGCTTAAGATAGCTGTTATCGGCGGCAGAGATACCGTCATGGGCTTCAAGGCTCTGGGGCTTGACACCTTCCCCGCGGACAATGCCCAGGAGGCCGGCAAGCTCCTCAGGCGTATCACCCGCGAGGGCGAGGAATATGCAATAATATACATTGAGGAGACCTTCGCATCCCAGCTCGCCCACGAGATAGACAAATTCAAGTCCAGCCCCAGCCCGGCGATAATCCTTATCCCCGGCAGAGAGGGCTCCATGGGTCTGGGTCTTTCGGCGCTGAAGGCAGCGGTCGAAAAGGCCGTCGGCTCCGATATTCTGGGCGATTAAATTCACTGATCACTGGTCATCAGTGATATTGCAGGGGCAGCTGTGCCCCACCCATGCGCTCCATTAACTAATAAAGGAAGGTATATTTAATGAGCGGAACCATAACCAAAGTTTCCGGACCGCTTGTTGTGGCCGAGGGCCTTGCCGATGCCAATGTCTCCGATGTTGTCAGAGTCGGCTCTCAGCACCTGATAGGCGAGATCCTTAATATGACCGGCGACAAGGCCTCCATTCAGGTCTATGAAGAGACCTCCGGACTGGGCCCCGGCGCCGAGGTCATTACCACCGGCTACCCCATGAGCGTTGAGCTGGGCCCCGGTATGCTGGACAATATCTATGACGGTATCCAGCGTCCTCTGCCCGAGATGCGCGCTCTCACCGGCGACTCCATCACCCGCGGCACCGATGTGCCCGCGCTGAACAGAGAGAAGAAATGGGACTTCGTCCCCGTGGCTCAGGTCGGAGATACCGTCCGCGCCGGCGATGTTCTGGGCACGGTTCAGGAGACCAGCGCCATCCTCCACAAGATCATGGTGCCCAACCGCGTAGCGGGCGAGGTCGTCTCCATTGAGTCCGGCGAGCACACGGTCGAGGAGGTCATCGCGGTCGTCCGCGACGCCAAAGGCACAGAGCACAGGCTCACCATGATCCAGCGCTGGCCCGTGCGTATTGCCAGACCCTATGAGAAGAAATATGTTCCCAGCCGTCCCATGAACTCCGGACAGCGTATAATCGACACCATGTTCCCCATCGCCAAGGGCGGTACTGCCGCAGTTCCCGGCCCCTTCGGCTCCGGCAAGACTGTTGTTCAGCACCAGCTGGCGAAGTGGAGCGAGGTTGACATCGTTATCTACATAGGCTGCGGCGAGCGCGGCAACGAGATGACCGACGTTCTCATGGAGTTCCCCGAGCTGAAGGACCCCCGCAACGGCGAGCCGCTGATGAAGCGTACCGTGCTTATCGCCAACACCTCCGATATGCCTGTTGCGGCCCGTGAGGCATCCATCTACACCGGTATCACCATCGCCGAGTATTTCCGTGATATGGGCTACGATGTGGCTGTTCTGGCCGACTCCACCTCCCGCTGGGCCGAGGCTCTGCGTGAGATGTCCGGCCGTCTGGAGGAGATGCCCGGTGAAGAGGGCTACCCCGCATATCTGGCCTCCCGCCTTGCTCAGTTCTATGAGCGCGCAGGCGTTGTGGAGTGTCTGGGCACCGACTCCCGTCAGGGCTCCGTCACCGCCATCGGCGCCGTTTCCCCTCCGGGCGGCGATATTTCCGAGCCTGTCTCTCAGGCCACCATGCGTATCGTCAAGGTGTTCTGGGCGCTGGACTCCTCTCTGGCCTATGCCCGTCATTTCCCCGCCATCAACTGGCTGACCTCCTACTCCCTGTACATGGACACCCTCCGCGGCTGGTACACAAAGGAGTTCGGTGAGGCGTATATGCAGAACCGTGAGCGGGCAATGCACATTCTGCAGGAGGAGAGCGAGCTGCAGGAGATCGTGCGTCTGGTGGGTCAGGATGCTCTGTCCCCCTCCGACCGTCTCACTATGGAGACCGCGAAGATGATCCGTGAGGACTTCCTCCAGCAGAACGCATTCGTGGATGAGGACGCCTACTCCTCCTACGCAAAGCAGTTCCGTCTTCTGGGTATGATCCTCCGTTACGACGGGCTCTGCCGTGACGCGCTCCGGCAGAATGCCGACATGAACGCCCTCTTCGCCATCGACGCGAGAGAGAAGATCGGCCGCGCAAAGATGGCGGATCCCTCTGCCTTCGCGGCAGCCTATGACGCTATCGAGAGCGAAATGAAGGAAGAGATCGAAAAGGTCATTGCCGGAGGTGAGGAAGCATGATCAAAGAATATAAGACTATACGGGAGATCGCAAGCCCTCTGATGATCGTTGACAATGTTGAGGGCGTCACCTACGACGAGCTGGGCGAGATCGAGCTTCCCAACGGCGATCTGCGCCGCTGCAAGGTGCTTGAGGTCGAGGGCAATAAGGCTGTTGTCCAGCTGTTCGAGTCCGCGCAGGGCATCAATCTGGCCGAGTCAAAGGTCCGTTTCCTGGGTCATCCCCAGCAGCTGGCGGTGTCCGAGGATATGCTGGGCCGTGTCTTCAACGGCATGGGTCAGCCCATCGACGGCGGCCCCGACATTCTGGCCGACGCCCATATGGACATTAACGGCCTGCCCATGAATCCCGCCGCCCGCGCCTACCCCGCGGAGTTTATCCAGACCGGCGTTTCCACCATAGACGGTCTGAACACTCTGGTCCGCGGTCAGAAGCTGCCCATTTTCTCCGGCTCCGGTCTGCCCCACGCCGCTCTGGCGGCTCAGATCGCCCGTCAGGCAAGAGTTCTGGGCGACAACGAGACCTTCGCTGTTGTCTTTGCCGCCATCGGTATCACCTTTGAGGAATCCGAGTATTTCATCGAGGACTTCCGCCGCACCGGCGCTATCGAGCGTACCGTCGTCTTCTCCAACCTTGCAAACGACCCCGCCGTTGAGCGTATCGCCACTCCCCGTATGGCTCTGACC
Organism: Candidatus Limivicinus sp.; assembly: GCA_045642585.1. Lineage (GTDB taxonomy): Bacteria > Bacillota > Clostridia > Oscillospirales > Oscillospiraceae > Limivicinus. The sequence goes on along the minus strand of JAZUJF010000079.1, from coordinate 1,269 downwards.
GCCGCCGAGTATCTGGCGTTTGAGAAGGATATGCAGGTGCTGGTCATCCTCACCGACATCACAAACTACGCCGAGGCTCTCCGTGAGGTCTCCGCCGCAAAGAAGGAGGTCCCCGGCCGCCGCGGTTATCCCGGCTACCTGTACACCGACCTTGCCACCATGTATGAGCGCGCGGGCCGCCGTCAGGGCAAGAAGGGCTCCATCACCATGATCCCCATTCTGACTATGCCCGAGGACGACAAGACTCACCCCATCCCCGACCTGACCGGCTACATCACCGAGGGTCAGATCATCCTCAGCCGCGAGCTGCACCGCAAGGGTATCGTTCCTCCCGTGGATGTGCTCCCCTCCCTGTCCCGTCTGAAGGATAAGGGCATAGGCGCGGGCAAGACCCGTGAGGACCATGCCGGCACCATGAACCAGCTCTTCGCCGCATACTCCCGGGGCAAGGATGCCAAGGAGCTGATGACCATTCTGGGCGAGGCCGCCCTCTCCGACGATGACAAGCTGTTTGCCAAATTCGCCGAGGAGTTCGAGAAGGTCTATGTCTCCCAGGGCAACACCACCAACCGCAGCATTGAGGAGACCCTCAATATCGGCTGGGAGCTGCTGTCCATCCTGCCTAAGCGTGAGCTCAAGCGTATCAAGCCCGAGCTTATCGAGAAGTATCTTCCCAAGAAGTGATTTCCCCTAACTAAAATTATTACGGAGGTGATGCTTTTTGGCAAGTACCGCGATAACCCCGACCAGAATGGTGCTCAACCAGCTCAAGGGCAGGCTGAAAACCGCACGGCGCGGCCACAAGCTCCTCAAGGACAAGCGCGACGAGCTGATGCGCCAGTTCATGGACGTCGTCAAGCGCAATAAGCAGCTGCGCACCCGCGTGGAGGAGGGACTTACCGGCGCGTTCGCGTCGCTGCAGGTCGCAAGCTCGATCATGTCCCCCGAAATGCTGGAGCAGGCGCTGCTCTATCCGCGGCAGAGCGTCGAGCTCGACATGAAGTTCAAGAACATTATGAGCGCCAACGTGCCGCTGTATTCTTTCACCACGAAGAACAACGATCCCGCCGAGATCTATCCCTACGGCTTCGCGCAGACCTCCGGTGAGCTGGACGACGCGCTGGAGAAGATGGCGAAGGTCTTTGAGGATATGCGGCAGCTGGCGCAGGCCGAGAAGACCATGCAGCTGCTGGCCGAGGAGATCGAGAAGACCCGCCGCCGCGTCAACGCGCTGGAGTACGTCATGATCCCGGAGCTGACGGGGAATAT
>JAZUJF010000078.1:0-2016 GCA_045642585.1 Candidatus Limivicinus sp. | reverse complement strand
TACTAAGCACTGATAAGAAGAAGACAAAGATTTGCGAGGAAAAAATGCGCCGGACAAGGCAGCTTACGCAGAGCATAATGGAGATATATGGTCAAGGAAGCTAACGAAGTACGGCACAGTTTTTACCGCAAAGATTGTCTGCTTTCTATCAGTGATTAGTATAAGCATCTTCTCCGGAAGTCCGGTTTTGCACAAACGAAATAACGAAACGCCCCCCGTCGGATACAAAAGATCCTGTACCTCCCGAAAGAGAAGTACAGGATCTTTTGTTGTATCTTTGTCGGAAAGAACGGCTTTACCGCTTCAGCTTATCGACGATCGAGCTTGTCATCTTTGAAGCAAGAGAGACCGCGTTCTTTGCGAGCGTGACCACATTCTTCACGATCCGCATAACGCTGTTCGTTGTGTACAGGCGGTAGACGGAATAGCCGCTGTCGCGGTCGTAGGAGAGCTTATATACGGTGATGGCCAGCTTGCCGTCCTTAATAACGGCCGTTGTCATAGTGGAGCAGCGCAGTGAATTGTTGTGAACGGTGAGGAAGGAGTTCTCAACAGTGTAGTCCGAGACGAGCTTGCCGTCGAGCATCACATAATCCACATTGTCAAATCTGCCCAGATCGACCCTGATGTCGGTCTTTCTTATCTTCTCGTTGGAGTGTTTTTCGGCCAGCACACGCATAATCTCCCGGGCGATCTGCCTGTAGCCGTTGGGAGTGGGGTGAGTTGCGGCGCCCAGCTCCGGGTTAGACGCCACATCAAGGCCGCCGTTCTCCAGAGCCTCCAGAAGAGCTACCTCATACTCAACACCGCCGGTCTCCACATTTGAAATATCAACATAGCAGAAGCCGTACTCCCTGCACCACTGCTCAAAGTACTCATTCAGACGATCAGATATAAAGGAAGCAACATCGCCCAGAGGGAGAAGGGATTCATCGGAGAGATAAATACCGTTCACGGGATTGGTAATGCCCAGAATGACCACATCGCCGGTGGCATTTTCCTTCAGGTAGTCCAGAAGAAGCGGGAACGAGTCAACGAAACGTTCGTAAAATTCAAATATTATGGCCAGAGACTGCTCAACGGCAACAGCCACCTCCAAAGGATCGGAGGTATCCAGATCTTCGGTCAGATAGGAGTGTGTCGCGACCCAGAGAGGCGCGGTGAAAATATCGTTCATACCGAGGCTCACGGTGATGACCTTGGCCTTCGCAACAAGATCACGGATGCTGCCCACGATACCGGTCTTGCCGTAATACCCCTCGCCGGATTCGGCAAAGCTATATTCGTCGCCGAAATACTTCAGCAGGGAGCGATAACGGGGGGAGCTGTGCTCGGGACCGAAAATATACATATCGTCATAGAAATAGTCCTCAATACCCATCAGGTCGAGCACGGCGCTCAGGGTAAGACCGGAGGTAGCACAGGGCCAGTATGTGCCGGGTTCGGTAATATCGTCAGGATGCTCGCAGCCGAAGGCCTCGGCCAGCAGAACGGGATACGAGTCGGTGACATTACGGCAGATCGGGTTATTGGGATCTTCAATGGTGTATCCCTCCTGCGGCCATTTCTCGGAGGCGTTATAGCCCCTTGTGAAGCTGTCGCCGAAGGCAAGATACCCGTCGGCATATCTTGAATAATCAAATTCTTCATCTGCCGCAAAGGCGGGAGCGCAGAGACTCAGGCAAAGGGCGATGACAAGAATAAAGGATATGATCTTTTTCATCTTTCATTCACTCCGATCAAAAAGTATAATTACCCTATGTAAAAACTAATATGAAGTATAACACTCGATATAAAACATGTCAATTTCCAAAAGGCTATAAAATACGGTCAAATAGTAAATTTTTTATGACCGCCGCCCGTGACTGATGAGGTCCTCCCTTCCGCTTTGCCTTCCCCTTGCTCACAAGGGGAAGGGGGACCGCTTGCGGTGGGTGAGGTTTCCCCATGTAAAAACATCGGACATTGCACAATGTTTAAAATGCGCCTGCGGGCGCGGAGACCTCATCCGTCACG
>JAZUJF010000077.1:0-10542 GCA_045642585.1 Candidatus Limivicinus sp. | reverse complement strand
CATAAGCCTTCCCCTTCTGCGGAAGGGGAAGGGCGGCGATACTTTCATTTACGGTGTCTGCACATACTATGATGAATACATAAAAAGATTTGCACAATGCAAAACCTTCTTCTTTGGAGAAGGTGGCGCGGGCGGCGGGCGAAAAAGTACGACTACACAAATATTACATCGTCCGCCCGTGACGGATGAGGTCTCCGCGCCCGCAGGCGCATTTTTAAACATACTGCAATGTCCGATGCTTTTTCAGGGGAAACCTCATCCACCGCAAGCGGTCCCCCTTCCCCTTGTGAGCAAGGGGAAGGCATATTAACCGCAAGCGCTTCTCGCTGCGGCTCGGCCGCTTCGCTGCCCTTCCCCTTCTTCGGAAGGGGAAGCCTTAAAGAACGGCGCAGCTTTCATTTATAGCGGCACGCATTAATGCGCATGGGGATTTAATACCTTATTATATCACAGTAATTCCCATAAAGATAGCCTTTTTTATCCTATTTCTCCGCCGGAATACTTCTCTCCGTCAACGGTTATCACACCGTCGCCGTAGTATATTTCGTGCTTTGTGCCGCCGGAGTCCCTCCATACTACGCGGGAGCCCTGTAGCTCGTTGGGCAGAGCCGGAGAGAGCGTCAGCTTTCCTCCCCGAAGCCGCAGACCGAACACATATTCCGTCACCGCACGGAAATACCAGCCGGCAGAACCGGTGTACCATGTCCAGCCCGCCTCACCCTCATGGCCGCCGGCCGCGGAGATATCGGCGGGGATAATATACGGCTCTGCCCCGTAGACACCCATATCCCGGTTCTCCGGCAGCAGCATCCTGAGCATTTCCCAGCCCCGGGATATTCTGCCTGCCTTTATCATGGCCATGGCGAGCCATATGGCCCCGTGGGTGTACTGACCGCCGTTTTCCCTGTATCCCTTTCCATAGCCGGAGATATAGCCCAGCCGCCGCTCATTCTCCGATACGGGAGGGTCAAAAAGCTTTATGATGTGCCTCTCCCGGTCGAGAAGTCTCCCCTCGGCGGCAGACAGGGCGGAGCGCAGCTTCTCCGGTGAGGAATAGGGACAAAAGGCGGCAAAGCTCTGGGCGACGGAGTCGATGCGGTCACTGTCACCTATGGCCTCTCCGTCAGGGAAATACGCCCTTGGGTACCAGTGCCCGTTGAAGCATTTATCGGCGGCCAGACCGACTTCTTCGGAAAGCTCCCGGAAATGTTCGGCCCCGTCCTCACCCATCTGCTTCAGAAGCTCTGCAAATCTCCCGGAGACAATGGACAGAAACCAGCCCAGCCACAGGCTCTCGCCCCGGACATCGTTCATGGCGTCGTTCCAGTCACAGCTGCCCATTAAGGGAAGTCCGTGCTCTCCGAAGCCGCGGCTCTCACAGCACAGAAGCGCCCTTTTCGCGTGGTCGAGGACAGTGCCCGCCTCCCTTGACCTCTCCGGACATTCGTACCGGTCGTCCTCCTGCGCGCCAAGGGGTCTTGACGCCAGATACTCCGCCGTCACAGCGCATATCTCCCTGTCACCGGATAAGTTTACATAATCGCAGAGCGCCCAGACCAGCCACAGCAGATCATCGGAGCAGCGTGTACGCACTCCCTTGTCTCCGTCCGGATGCGGGTGCCACCAGTGCATCACATCCCCCTCCTTGTACTGATGGCGGCAGCACAGGATTATCTGATCTCTTGCATAGGCGGGGGATATGAGCATCATATTTACGCTGTCCTGAAGCTGATCTCTGAAGCCTATGGCTCCGCCGCTCTGATACAGACTGCTGCGCCCCTGGAGCCTCCCGGCGATGCACTGATACACGCACCAGGGAGATATAAACCTGTCCAGCATGGGCTCCGGCGACTCCAGCCTCACACGGTCACACAGCCGCTTCCATCGCCCGACTGTGTCAGAGTACAGCATATTCACATAACTGAGTTTACATAAATCAAGAATCTCGGACTCTCTGCAGCAGCCCAGCACAAGCACCGAGTCATCCTCCAGAATTGCCTCTGCCGATACCGCCCCGGGGGAGTAATCGTATTTCCACGCCGCGGGGCCGGAGAAGCCTATGCGCAGTACGGTATCGGCGTAATAGGCGTCACGGCTGAAGCAGCTTATGATGCCGCCGTTTTCCGAGATCCGCACCGCCGCGCCGTCGCTGCCCATCGTCACTTCCGTGCCCCACAGCAGCCGCATACCCCGGCCGCCCCGGATGAGCAGGACTCTTGCGTCGATACCGGCGGGGATAAAGACAGCTGTGCGCACAGTCCGGCCGCCAATGTCCTTTTCCCATATGGCGCTGCCGGGGGAGTAGGAGACGATGCAGCGATGGCCGTCGTTTGCGGCAAAGAGGCTTATATGCTCCCCGCCCAGAGACACGGCGGCGTATTCCGGCCCGGTGATGCCCCGTATGCTCCGGGGCGGCAGATTAAGAGGCATCTCACGGGCATTTTTAAACCACAGATTTCCCATGCCGGTGTCGGCGGCAATATAGCCCATACTGCCGTTGGTGAGGATATTCTGCCAGCACCGGGAGGGCAGCGAACGGTTTACATAAAACTTAAATACTCCCTCCTCAAACCTGTATTCCGGTACGGATAGGGCCTCACGCTTATCTCCCGGATGCTGAGGGGGAAGAGAGTCGTGCTTTTCCGTTGCGTCCGGGGACCAGACACTTCGTGAGCGGATGACGGCCTCCTGCTCCTTTGGAACGAAGAACACTCCGCCTCTGGCGCCGATAAGCGGGTCGAGCCCCAGTCGGGTCAGCTCTTCCGACGCCTCCCGCATCATGGGCTGGAGATATTCTCCGGCTTCATCCGTGAGAAATACAAGCTCGCACTCTGCCCCGCAGTTTCGCAGCAGACAGAATCTGCGCAGAATGTTCAGCCTGTACTTATGATCCCCGGGGCACATGAGCAGGGGATAGTCCCCGGATATGCCGAAGGGCCACAGCTCCGATCTGGCGCAGCCGCCCACAGGAGAGGTTGACATAATACTTTGCAGCATATCCATCGCCTCGCCGATCTCCTCCCGGCTCATGCCCAGCCTGAGGGATGCGGCGGTGACCATTGAGAAGCGGTCAGACCGGTGCAGGATGCTCCCGGCGTTCTCCATAGCCTCCCGTTTTGACGGGGAGACCGCCAGGGCAAAGCGCAGGGACAGCTTTTCGCCTTTTCTGAAGTCCAGCGGCACGCAGAGAGTCACAGTGTTATACTCATAGGAGAACTGCCCCGGACTTCCGCAGCTGAGAGCCAGCCACATACCGTCTCCGCCCTGCCGCTCCAGCCTCCGGAGGAGATAACAGTCTCCCTCCTCGTATGCCTCAATACCCAGCTGCCAGTAGGCCGGGTGACTGTCGTAGTCCCGGGGAGTGCAGAGCATGGGAATAAAGCTGAAGGACAGCACATACCGCCCGGTACTGCCGGGGGTGATCTCGACCTCGCGCACTTCCCCTGTGCCCATCCCGGAGGGCGAGACTGTGACGGTCATCTCCGTGCCCTCAATGCCCAGAGTAAACCTGCCCTCCTCCTCGCTCAGCTCCCATGCGGAGAGACCTTCGCGGGGGAATATTTCTCTGCCCTCAAGGGCGAGCCTTGGCGGCTCACGATATATCTGCATGGCTCCGGCCTTTGCGGAGGATATGCCGGAGCTGGTTAACATTATGCTATATCCGCCGTTAGACAGCACACAGCAGCGGCCGGGTCCGTCGCCGCTTCCGCCGTGGGTCTGCCAGCGTTGTGACTGGGAGGGACGGGGCTTTTCGGGAATATCCTCGCCGCTTCTGCGTATAACATCACCCCCGGCGAGGATCCTCTCCTGCAGGAGGAGCTTTCTGGCGCCCATCATGGGCTCGGAGATAAACCGCTCCCTGACGCTGTGCTCACACAGGGCGTTCGCGGCGGCGATGATGCTCATGGACACATGGTGAGCCATGTAGCAGCGCACCTTTTCACCATTCCCGTTTCGGCAGCGGCCCCGGGTAAAGTCCACGGCCTCATAGAAGCCGTATCTGCCCACAGCACCCATTTCCTGCAGTCTGCGCAGATTGGAGCTGGCTCCGTTCGGGTCGAGACACATGGCGAGAAATGAGGAGTAGGGCGATACCACAAGATCCTCGTCCTGTCCCCGTTTAAGGGACAGAGCGGCGCAGCCGCTGGCCTTGTAGCGATAGGCCATATTGCTGTCGATGCAGGCATAGGCGCTCTCGGATATGCCCCAGGGAACTGTCCGGGGCACCCGTTTTTTCTGGGCGTAGAGACAGAAACGGCTGCTCTCGTACAGGAGGCTTGAGCGGTACAGCGGCAGAAACAGGAAGGGCATAAGATACTCGAACATTGTGCCTGTCCAGCTGGCAAGACCCCGGTAGCCGTCCTTCTGCAGCTGTGCCCGGCTGAGAGTGCGCCAGTGCTTCACCGGCACATCACCCCGGCAGACCGCGATATAGCTTGTGAGCATGGCTTCGCTGCCCATAAGATCGTACCAGCCGCCCTTGCCCTCGCCTGAGAGGGCGTCACGGCAGATATAGAACAGAGCGCGCTGAGAGTCGTAGAGAGATGAAAAATCCATCGGCTCCAGTATTGAGCGGAGCTTTTCCGCAAGCTCCGCCTTTCCCCATTCCTCCGCCGCGATCCGGCAGGACAGGAGACCGGCATAAAGGTTCCCGCTGTCCACCGTGGAGATATACACGGGCTCCAGCGGCTTCAGACTGCGGGTGTCGTACCAGTTGCAGAAGTGGCCGTCATAGCGCGGGAGCTTCAGGAGAGTATCGGTCACATTACCTATATATTCCGAGGCGGCCTCCCTTGTGATGATGCCCATATCGGCACAGGCGGCAGCCGCCGCCATCGCAAGGCCGATATTTGTGGGGGAGCTGCGGTGAGCCGTGCCCACCGGAGGCTGCTCCTGATAATTGTCGGCGGGGAGATAGTTGTCCTCGGGAGATGAATACCGGGACAGATATTCCCAGTTCTCCCTTACACGCTCAAGGATATACTCCCGGTTGGCTCCCGAAATGTCATTGACCCGGAATGAGGGCAGAGACAGCGCCCACAGAGCGGCAGGGGACAGAAGCCACATGAAGCCCGATGCCTTGCCGATGATCTCCGGGGAGAAGGCTGTCAGCAGTACCCCCAGCACTACGGCAAACCACATACTCCTCACATAGTCTCCCAGACCGTTCCCGCACTTTTCACTCTGTGCGGCGGTCTGCCACTGGAGGAGATGCTTCTTGCTCACAAACATCCTCCACAGGGAGAGCACTATGGCGGAAAGGTTTACATAACATTCAAACGGCAGCAGCCACAGCCGCAGAAAGCAGCCGACAATAGCCCCGCCCAGACCGGACAGGATCCTTGTATGGCGTCGTATATGCACCCTCTGTCTGTCGCGGACAGAGGAGACCAGAGCGAATATCAGCCCCGTTATGAGACTCAGCAGCGCCGCCCACGCGGCCAGAAGCACACCCCTTCCCGAGCATGAAAAGCCCCAGACTATGGCCGCAAGAGTGACCACAGGGATAAGGGAGCGGCGGAGGGAGTCAAGGAGCCGGAACCTGTCGAGGCTTCCCAGCTCCCGGTGAAATATCCACCGTCCGTTCTGCCAGTCACCCCGGACCCAGCGGTGCTGCCGCTTGTAATATCCCAGAGGCTTTGCGGGGAAGCGGTCGGAAAACGCGGTGTCACCCACATATCCGCCCCGGAGATACGCCCCTTCAAGGGCATCGTGAGACAGGACACGCCCCTCGGGGATCCGGTCGGCGGTCAGGCTGAGCAGAGCTCTCGGGTCGATTATGCCCTTGCCGGGAAAGCCTCCGTTGTCAAAGGCATCCATGTACACCTCTGAGCACAGACTTCCGTAGGGGTCGGAGCCGCCGGCGGGGGCGAAGATCAGGGCGAAATCCGTGGCGCAGGCGCTCTCCAGCTCCGTCTCGATGCGGGGATGGAGAATGGCGTGACCCGCGACGACCCTGCCACGGCGCTGATCCACGACTGGTTTGCATAACGGATGAAGCATAGCGCCGATAAGCTCTCCCAGCGCCCCCGGATATATCTCGGTGTCGCTGTCGAGGGTGATGATGTACTTCACCGAGTGGAGAGCGTCGGCCTCACCGGAGACGGTGAGAGCGGATCCCTCGTCACATATAAGTTTACATAATTCAAGAATAGCGCCCCTTTTCCGCTCATGGCCGCAGTATGAGTCGCCGTCGAAGGAGCGGGGACGGGTGAAAAGATAGAAGCCGCCGCCGAATTCTCTGTTCAGGCGGTTTATCTCACGGCGGGAAGCGGAGATGAGGGGCTCGTCGTAGTCACATTCCTTCCGCTTCTCCGGCGGCAGGTCTGCCAGCACACCGAAGAACAGCTCCCTGCCCTCCTGCCTGGAGGCAAGGCGCAGCTCCCGCAGTCTCCGGACAGAATCCTTTTCCAGAATGGTGGAGACTACGCACAGGGTCCTGCCCTCAGGCGGCACGCCATGGCTCATGTCCATCCGCAGCACGGGCCGGGGCTTTACTGTTATCAGCAGGAGATAATCCAGCAGACTTTTCTGCAGCTCCCATACCGGAAGCAGCAGCAGCAGCGCAGTAAGCCGTGAGCCGGTGAGAAAGCCCAGGTACAGGCTCAGCCCCAGAGTGAAGAGCACATTCGCGGCGATATAGATGCCCTCACCGGTGCTTTTTCGCCGGGGAAACAGGTAAAAGCCTATGTGTCGGCCCTCTCTCCGGGCCTTTTTGACGATCTCCTCCGCCAGCACGGGCTGAGACATATCCCGGCGGGAGGCAAGCTTTTCAAGGCGCCTGAGGTACTCTGCGCGGGTGGCGGCGTCCATCAGCGGATATTCGCCGGTGGGGTCTTCGGACAGGATCCTGCCGGAGATGTTCACTGAGTCCAGCAGCTCGCCCCAGTCGGTAACGCCTATGAGCCGCAGAGAGAAAAACAGTGCGCCGAGCCGCTCCGAAAAGCTGTCCGGGTCACTCATGGAGCGCATACGGACGCATATTGAGGCTATTTCCTCGAATATGACGGCCCGCAGCAGCACCGGCACCAGCGAGAGCTCAGCCAGTGTCAGGGCGGTGACTGACTGAAAACCCTCCATGAATACGGTGCACCGCTCCGCCGTGAGCTTTCCCTCACCGGAGGACAGCAGCGCCCTGCACATGGCCATGACCATCGCTCCGCTCTGGCAGGAGCGTATGCGGCGGTATTTCATATCCCCCGCCGCAGCAAGATACTCCCTTTTGACAATGTACGCGTTGTCCATTATCCACCGGCAGGCCGTGGGGACGGCGAGACAGCTTTCATATCTGCGGCAGAGGTATGAGTGCATATCCGTAACGGTACGGCAGCTTGCTCTCATCGACCGCGAGAGGGCGCCGCTTCCCATAGTGCCCTCCGGCCTGTTGAGCCTGGCGCAGGACACGGCAAAGGAATACAGCTTACTGTCGTCTATATATGATCCCTGATAACTTTTGTCCATACTGTCTCCGATCCAAAGTTATATTCTCATTTACTTTTGGATTTTTCCCCATATTCTGTAATAATATTCGAGACTGACGGCATCGAGGTAAAGTGCAAAAAGGAGGACGGGATTTTCTGTTTTTTCGCATCCGTTCCGGTTGCCGCGTAAGCGGAGAGAAATGGGCGAATCACAGATAGTACAACGGTTAAAATGCGCCTGCGGGCGCGGAGACCTCATCCGTCACGGGCGGTCGGTGTAACATTGTGCAAATCGAAAAATTTCGGTCGTCGCCCGTGCCACCTTCTCCAAAGAAGAAGGTTTAGATCGTGCTGATTTTTACAAAAGAACGATTGCAGTTTGCCGGGAAAAATACGCTATTCCAAACAAATTAAGAGTTTTGCAAAGGAATTCCGAAAAGGCAAAGTACCCTAAATGCGCCTTTTGGTATGTATTTTCGTTTATTATCTGCTCGGAATAATTGAGTTGTCTTTTTCTGCGTATCTGTGAAACTGATATGCGTATTACGAATTTATATGTATATGCACTTACTCGGATATATGGATTAAAAGATCTGCACAATGCAAACCTTCTTCTTTGGAGAAGGTGGCACGGGCGGCGGGCAAGCGACTTCGACTATACATATCTTCCATCGTTCGCCCGTGACGGATGAGGTCTCCCGTTAAAAATGTGTGATTAAAATGCGCCTGTACCCGGCTTCCGTTCATGCGTATGCGCATGAGAATGAACTGCGAAAAAACTGCGCTGTCTGACAAGAAAAAACACTTGACAGCCACTCATGAAGGTTGTATAATGACCGGGCTGAAAAGGTAAAATGCTTTACAGGGGGGAGACACCGTGGGAGACAGCAGGTTCGGGAACATCATGCTGCTGGATTTTTACGGCGAGCTTCTCACCGATAAACAGCGGGAGTGCTGTGATCTGCACTATAACGAGGATATGTCTCTTTCCGAGATCGCCGAGCAGCTGGGTATCTCCCGGCAGGGCGTGTGGGACAATATCAGGCGGGCTCAGGCCGCCATGGAGGACATGGAGCGCAAGACCGGCATTATCCGCAGATTTGATGAGACGCGCCGCGCTCTGGCTTCTCTCTGCCTCCGGATGGAGGAGCTGGCGGGAATGACCGAGGGCAGAGCGCAGGAGATAGCGGCGGAGTCTGCATTGCAGCTCCGGGAGCTGATGGACAAGGGCTGATAATGTGACAGCTCACATTATCATTACGATTCAGGGCCGTTTCAGCGGCAGCTGCACGACCGGCTCTTTATACGCGCGGCATGGGGGATCAAGATGGCATTTGAGAGCTTATCCGAAAAACTGAATGCGGCCTTCAAGCGGCTCAGAGGCAAGGGCAGACTTACTCCCGCCGATGTCAAGGAAGCAATGCGCGAGGTCAGAATGGCCCTCCTTGAGGCGGATGTGAGCTACAAGGTGGTCAAGGACTTCACAAAGACCGTCACCGAGCGGGCCAGCGGCGCGGATGTGCTGGAGGCGCTGTCTCCCGCCCAGATGGTCATTAAGATAGTCAACGAGGAGCTCTGCGCCCTCATGGGAGGGGAGCACCAGAAGCTCATTATCGGCTCAAGGTCTCCCAGCGTCGTGATGCTGGTGGGTCTGCAGGGCGCGGGTAAGACCACAAACGGCGCGAAGCTTGCCGCCTATATGCGCAAGCAGGGCAAGCGCCCGCTGCTGGCCGCCTGTGATATATACCGCCCCGCCGCCATAAAGCAGCTGGAGACCGTCGGCGCTCAGCTGGATATTCCCGTGTTCCAGATGGGCCAGACAAACCCCGTGGATATTGCCAGGGCCGCCATCGAGCACGCCCGGAAGCACGGCAACGACATGGTATTTCTGGACACCGCCGGTCGTCTCCATATAGATGAACAGCTTATGGACGAGCTGAAGGCTATCAAGGCGACTGTTGAGCCGGCGGAGATCCTGCTGGTGGTGGATGCCATGACCGGTCAGGACGCTGTCAACGCGGCCTCTGCCTTTGACGAGGCGCTGGGCGTGACGGGCGTAATGCTCTCAAAGCTTGACGGTGACGCGCGAGGCGGCGCCGCTCTGTCCATAAGAGCCGCCACCGGCAAGCCCATCAAGTTCATCGGCACCGGTGAAAAGCTCGACATGATCGAGCCCTTCCACCCCGACCGTATGGCCTCCCGTATTCTGGGCATGGGCGATATGCTCACCCTTATAGAAAAGGCACAGCAGTCCTTCGATGAAAAGAAGGCGCTTGAGGCGGCCGAAAAGCTGAAGAGCAACCGCTTTACTCTCAGTGACTATCTGGAGCAGATGGCACAGCTCAAAAACATGGGCGATATGGAGAGCATTCTGGGTATGATCCCGGGGCTTGACGCCAAGGCTCTCAAGGGCGCCAAGATCGACGACAAGGCGATGGCAAGGCAGGAGGCTATAATCCTCTCCATGACCAATGCCGAGCGGGAGAACCCCTCTATCCTGAACTCCAGCCGCAAAAAGCGTATTGCCGCCGGCAGCGGAACTCAGGTCGTGGATGTGAACAGACTCCTCAAGCAGTATGAGTCCATCCAGCAGATGACGAAGATGATGTCCGGCAAGAACATGAAAAAGCTCCAGCGCAGGTTCGGCAAGGGCTTCCCCGGCATGGGCGGAGGCGGTTTCCCGGGACTGGGCTTCTGATACTGTTTTTCAATAAGATTCTTTAATTTTATTGAAAAGGAAGTGTGCCCTCGGCACGCTTCCGATTTGCGGCAAGAGCCGCAAATCCCGTCTCATGCAATCTCCGACGCGCCTTCGGCGCTATAAGACGCTTTTAAAGCGTTTTATACGAGATTAGTATGAGAGCGGAAAGAGCTTACAACCACATCACAGTGTTTGTAATATATTTATTTATTATCATGGAGGTGAACATACATGGTTAAAATCAGACTTCACAGAGTTGGCGCAAAGAAGGCACCCTACTACCGCGTTGTAGTCGCTGATTCCCGCTGCCCCCGCGACGGTCGCTTCATCGAGGAGCTGGGAACTTACGATCCCTCTGCCGACAGCGAAAAGCTGAAGGTCGATATGGAGCGTGCAAAGTACTGGGTCGCTAAAGTCGGA
>JAZUJF010000076.1:0-3074 GCA_045642585.1 Candidatus Limivicinus sp. | reverse complement strand
ACTAAATAAGGGCACATTTTATCCGGTAGATGCCGCAGGCGTATTATGCGGTGGTGCCATAACATTATCTGTATATTCGGCTTACTCTGGCGGAAAGCTGAGAGGTGAGACCGCAGCCCTCATCCTCTCCGATAAGCGCCGCCTGTGCCTGAGAGGATATAAATCCGCCCTTGCCGTCGTATCCGTAGAATGTCACCTCGTCACCGACGCAGCAGTCTGCGCCGGAAACATCCACAAGGCACTGATCCATTGAGCACACCAGAAGGCCACACAGCTTTCCGTTTATAAGAACAGACGCACCCTTTTCGACCAGCGCGGCGTCAAGACCGTCGCCGTAGCCCACACCCACAACGGCAACGCGGGAATCCTTCCCGAGAATGACTTTTTCTCCGTAGCCCAGACAGGTACCGGCAGGGCGAGCGGTCACGGTGCAGACATAGCCGCGCCAGCTTGCAAGCTCCCTCACCATTCCCGCCGGCCTGTACGGATGATCCATATACAGACCGCGGCCTATACGGACAGCGTCCATATTGAATTCCGGAAAAAGCTCGAATGACGCGGAGGAGGAGATGTGCTTCATGGGTACATTTATTCCGGCGTCCTCAAGCTGCTTCAGCCCGGTAAGGAACAGGTCATACTGCGCCCTGCACCGGCAGTAGTCAGATGCGCTCTGAAAATGGGAAAAGGCACCCTCAAGAATAATATCATCACTGACAGCTTTATAGGCGTCAATAAAGCCAGCGAGCTCTTCTCCGGGATGAAAACCGATCCTGTTAAGACCGGTATCGATCTTTACATGAATACGGGCTTTCTTTCCGAGCCTCTGCCCGAGCTCGCTGAGCTCACGGCACATTTCGGCTCTGGAGCAGGTGAGAGTGATACCGTTTTCGACCGCGTATTCCAGCTGGAAGGGGAGAGCGGAGCTGATAACAAGAATATCGGATGTTATTCCGCCCAGACGGATACGCTCCGCCTCGCTCACATGGCTCACCGCCAGCATATCAATGCCGTCCAGAGAGCAGAGAACACGGGCGATCTCCACAAGACCGAGACCGTAGGCGTCATTCTTCACGACCGGGATGAGCTTTGCTCCGGCCAGATGAGAGGACAGGGAGATAACATTTTCTCTGAGAATGGCTGTATTTATTTCAAGAAATGAATTATTCAATTTACTATTCATTTTTTGCAGCTCCGATGATCCTGTATTATGCAATGCCTCCTCAATTATATTACAATAAACGCGATATTTCAAGGATAATAACGGAAGTACCGTTAAATATGCACAAATACCGGGGGCAGAATGGAACTCATATGAATACAAATCGCATAAATTGAATAAAAGTGAAAATAATTGCATTTGTAGCATTGACATATATGGCATACGGATGTATAATAACCACAGTTCCAGTGAATAATTCATTTCAATATGCATTTTAAGGAGAAGAAAAATGAAAAAATTTATTGCACTTGTTCTTGTAATCGTCATGACCGTTTGCCTGTTCGGCTGCGGCGCTTCCAAGCAGGCGGATTCCAATGTCCTCGTTCTGGGAACCTCTGCCGACTACGCCCCCTTTGAGTTCATGTACCCCAATGAGAAGGGCGATCTTATTTACGGCGGCATAGATGTCTCTGTTGCTCAGTACATAGCCGACTTCAACAAGAAGGAACTGAAGGTCGAGAATATGGGCTTTGACTACCTGCTTGCCTCCCTGCAGAAGGGCGACTTCGATATGGTCATTGCGGCAATGGAGGAGACTGAAGAGCGTCTCAACAGCGCCGATTTCTCCGATCCCTACTACACCGACTATCCTCCCATGGTCCTTGTCAAGGCGGCAGATGCCGATAAGTACACCGATACCGGCTCCTTCAGCGGTGTCTCCGTTGGTGCTCAGACCGCTACCACCAAGGAAGATATAGTCAAGAACGACCTGACCGGTGCTAACCTGGTCTCCCTCCAGCTTGTTACCGACCTCGTTAACCAGCTTGTCAACGGCAAAGTCGATGCCATAGTTCTCGACGGTGCTGTGGCTCTCCAGTATGCCGAAAGCAACGACGATCTGGTGGTTGCCGATGTTGATCTGGGCGAGGCATATCCCTACCGTGTGGCTGTTGCAAAGGGCGACCCCAAGGGTCTGCTCCCCGGCATCAATGCCGCTATCGCCGATATGCTGGCAAAAGATAAGGTAACTGAGTTCATCGCAACTGCCGATTCTCTCGGCGATGTTCTGGTTGAGGTCACTGCTGAGGGCTGATACCTTACCGTATTTTCAACGCTGCCTAATACCGATAAGTGCAAGGCCGAAAGGCTTTGCACTTTTCGGCGCTAAATACAGAAAGGAAAAAACTTTTTATGTGGTGGAGCAACCTCTTTAAGGACATGAGTCCTGCCAGCTTCTTTAACTTCTCCTTCTTGCCGAAATACGGGGCTTTCTTTGTTCAGGGCATTGAATACACCCTGCTGCTCGCGTTCGTCTCCGTTGCCCTTGCTGTCATTCCGGCTCTTCTCCTTGCGCTTATGAGACTCAGCAAGAACAAGCTTGTGAAAGGAATATCCGGCGCATACATAGCCCTCTTCCGCTCGACGCCTCTGCTTGTTCAGCTGTCTATTATCTATTTCGGACTTTTCGGCGTAATTGATCTTCCCAGATACTCGCTTTTCGGATTTGTGGATATCAGCCGTTTTATCCCCGGCGTTGTGGCTCTGGCTCTGAACAGCTCCGCGTATGTGGCCGAGATCTTCCGCGCGGGCATCCTGGCCGTTGATGTGGGACAGATGGAGGCATCCCGTTCTCTGGGACTCTCCAAATGGCAGGGTATGAAGCTGGTCGTTCTCCCTCAGGCTATCAAGAATGTTCTTCCCGCACTGGCAAATGAGATCATCACCATGGTAAAAGAGAGCTCTATCTGCTCCATGCTTGGTATGGCGGAGCTTATGTTCGGCGCAAAGGCTGTGGCGTCTTCGACCTATATCACCCTTGCTCCTTATACACTGGCCGCTCTTATTTACTTCTGCATCAACTATCCCGCCTCCAAGGCTATCGAGGCAATAGAAAGGAGAATGCGCCGTGGCGACA
>JAZUJF010000075.1:0-26371 GCA_045642585.1 Candidatus Limivicinus sp. | reverse complement strand
TGCCGCATTATGCGGTGTTGCCTTAAAAACTGAACCGGAGAGCCTTATTGTCATTGGTTATCAGCCGAAGGTGACACCGTTTTCGTCCATGGCAACTATTCTTGCCAGCGCGTCAACGCGGATGCCCTGCTCCTTGAGCTTCTCCTCACCGCCCTGATGTGCTTTTTCAACCGCGGCCACTGTACCCACGACCTCCGCTCCCGCCTGGCGGCATATGTCGCTCAGACCGATGAGCGCGGCGCCGGTGGCAAGAAAGTCGTCAACAATGAGGACCTTGTCGCCCTCATTCAGATAATCCTTTGAGACCACGGCGGTATTCACATTGCCGTGAGTGAAGGAGGGAATTTCGGCCTTGTACACATCGTCAGAGATGTTGCTGGATCTGAACTTCTTCGCAAACACCATGGGCGCACCCAGCACATGGGCGACCATAATGGCAAGAGCGATTCCGCTGGCCTCAATGGTCAGCACTTTGGTGATCTCCTCGCCCTCATACAGACGCTTTACCTCAAGAGCCATCTCATACATAAGCCCGGGGTCGATCTGATGATTAAGGAAGCTGTCTATTTTCAGCACTCCGCCGGGCAGGACCCTGCCCTGCTCGCGTATTCTCTTCTCTAATAGCTCCATTGTCAAACCTCCGATGCAGTTATTATTACCCGATCATTCTACTCCAAGGCACAGGATTTTACAAGAGAATATCGGCTTATTACATTCCCTTGCGGACTTCAGGATCATGGAACAAATCCCCATGCTTTTCCGTCTGATAACTGAGAACGACAGACACAATTTTTTGACCCGGAGGAAATAAAATGAAAAAAATGAAAAAGCTCTTTGCGATCATGCTGACTCTTGCTCTGGCACTGTCCGTATGCGCCTGCGGAAGCAGCGCAAAGGATAGCGTCACGGCCGGAGAAGTAAAATATGCTCTCCCGGCCGCCGCAATGCCGGAAATGGCCATAGCCGAGCCTGAGGAATACGGCCTTGCCAATTTCAGCAGCGACCGAAGCCTTGCGGACAGCGGCTCCGGCGGCGATGTCCCCGTGGAGGATCCGGATAAGATAATCTACTCCGCCTCCGCTACCGTTGAGACCACGAGGTTTGATGACACTATCGCGGGTGTGGAGGAGATGATAAAGCAGTACGGCGCATGGATGGAGTCCAGCAGCATCTCCGGCGCGGATTATTACAGCGCGGCCAGAGGCAGCAACTCCAACCGCAGCGCGAACTTTACCATCCGCGTCCCCAGCGACAAATTCAGCACTATGATGGGTAATCTCTCCACGCTGGGAAATGTACCTTATACCTATACCTATACCGAGAATGTCACCGCCCAGTATTACGATACTCAGGCCCATCTGAACGCATACAAGACACAGGAGACCAGACTTCTGGAGATGATGGAAAAGGCCGAGACAGTTGAGGATATCGTCACCATCGAGGACAGACTCACAGAGCTCCGCTATAAAATAGAGAGTCTCCAGACCACCCTGAACGGCTGGGACAGACGGATAAGCTACAGCACCGTCGATCTGAGCATACAGGAGGTCAGGGAGTACACGCCCAAGACCGATGTTCCCCAGAGCTATGGCGCTGAGCTGTGGACATCCTTTGTAAACGGTCTCAGGAATGTGGGTCAATTCTTCAAGGAGCTGCTTGTGTTCCTGGTGTCCGCGCTGCCCGCCCTCATAATTATCACCGCTCTGTTCTTTATCCTCCGCCCCCTGCTGCGCAGACTGAAGGCAAAGCTCGCCCGACGCAGGGAGGAGAGAAAAGCCAAAGCCGACCAGAGCAAAGAGGAAAAGTAATCTTATTGTTGAAGCGAAGCTTTCACGGCATTAAACGATCAAGCCCCGGAGACGATCTCGCCTCCGGGGTACTTGCGTTTTTTCATCTTATTTATTATCGGAGAAAAGTCTCACCCGATCATTCAGCTTTTTATATATCCGCTCGACGAACCACGGCTCTGTGGATGCCTCCAGCGCTCCCTCCGGCGTGAACCAGCGCACGCCGGTATTTTCATCCTCGCATACGGTGAGAGCATCGCCGTCATCGGCCTCGATAAGATAGGTCACATTCAGGTGCAGATGGCTGGACACATATTCTCCGCGCTTCTCGTGACCATCCACGGTAAGCACCTCAAGAGAGAATATATCCCCGGACACAGGGCGCAGATGCCGGACGCCGGTTTCCTCCTCCACCTCCCGCAGCGCGACGGCCAGAAGATCCTCCTGCCCGTCGGCATGGCCGCCTGTCCAGCTCCATGAGTCATATATCCTGTGGTACACCATCAGGACCTTTGTCCGCTCGGGGTTTACCACCCACGCGGATGCCGTCATATGGGCCACGGGATCAGTACGAAGGAAAGCATCGTCATTCCTTTCAATAAAGTCCAGAATGAGCTTCTTATCATTTTCCTCCTGCTCACAGCAGGGGGCGTAGTTTTTTATCGCTTCTCTTATATCCATGTATTACTCCAGTGTGTTCAGATACCCTCGCACATCAAACGCGCAGACCTTCTCTGTTTTTTTCAGATACAGCGGATGGTGCGGGTGACCCTTGGCGGAGCATTTTCCGGCGCAAAGCCACTGGGCGCCGTACTCATCGCCGATTTTCACCATATCCCGCACACAGGAGCGGAGATATGGCCGCTTCTCGATTATTGTGCCCCAGGCGGCCCAGACGGCTGGGCGATAATCAGCGGATACATTGGAGAGCAGGTAGCGGAAAGCCGCCATGTTCTCCCGGTGCAGCTCCCGGTTCAGCTCCCGGTCCATATCATCGGGGCGGGTAGCCCGCTGGGCGTAAACATTGAACATCATCCAGCTGTCATAGCCGTTTCCCCCGGCAATACGGGAGACGGATTTCAGGGTGTTGTCCAGATCGTCAGGGGCCGCGGTAGACGGGTTTATGCCGATACATATGAGGGGATTATTACCTCTTGTACCCAGAATATAACGGTACTCGGTGTAAAAATCCGGCACATACAGCCATTTTTCGCAGTCATAACCGTCGGTGTGGCCGGAGGCACAGAGAGCGTCCTCAAACCGCAGCAGCTCTACGGTCTGACTCTGCCCGGAAGGAATGTGCATAGCTCTTCACCTCACCCGAGTATGTAGACCCAGATGGGCAGGGTCGCCATTGAAATGACCGTACTGAGCAGGGTGGCCTTTGAGGTAAAGACATAGTCCCTGTCATACTGTACAGACAGCACCGTTACCACCAGTCCGCTGGGGCAGGCGGCGTAGATTATCGCCGTCTTGAGCAGGGTCGGGTCAGATACGAAGCACGGCAGAATAAGCCATGCCAGGAGCGGGGTCACAATAAGGCTGAAGAAGGCCACCACATATGAGGACTTGTCGTTGAAGGCCTCCATAAGACTGACGCTGCCCAGAGAGGCGCCGACCACCAGCATTGACAGAGGCATGGTGGCGGCCGACAGGGAGGACACCAGATCCTTTACCACATAGGGCATGGGTATGCGGAAAACGAAGATCACGATGGCCGCCAGCGTTGCGATAAGCGGGGGACTCATTATCTTTTTGAAGTTGACCTGCACATCTCCCTCACCGCAGTTCATTCTCCACACGCCGTAGCTGTACAGAATGGCGTTATAGGGCAGACCGGACATTGAAATATGGAATACCGCCTCCGGGCCGTATGCCGCCTGCACAATAGGCAGACAGATAAACACGTTGTTCACAACGGCCAGCAGAAGCTCCACCGAGGGTCTGCGGTCGGCGGGCAGTCTCACGGTACGGCTCACGACAGCTCCCACTATGTAGCAGATGACGGTGCTGGCCGTCATAATGGCGATGGACAGGAGCATATCCCGGGTGGAGAGATCAATCTCCGAGGAAATGACGGAATTGAGAATAGTGGCCACCATAAAGAAGTTTATGGTGAGCTTGCTGGCATCGGTGATAAAGCCCTTGGACACATAGCCCTTGCGTCCGAACAGGTAGCCCACCACCATGAGCACCACAAAGATGAACATTTTACCCAGAAGGAGGGAGAAATCCATAACAGCCAACCTCTCTCAAATAAATGGGGAAAACCGATCAGCGATTAGTATTATACCGCTATATGTGAAGTATCAGCTTTGCCACATAGATATATATCAGCAGGGATACCGCGTCGGTGACGGTGGAGATCAGCGGGTTTGCCATTACGGCGGGGTCAACGCCCACTTTTTCCGCAATGATAGGCAGAGTAGAGCCCACTACCTTTGCGAACATGACAATAAACAGCACCGCGAGGCTGACCGTTGCGGCCACGGCCACGGTGATATTATGGTTATTCATAAGCATCCCGTCGATCAGCAGCATCTTCACGAAGTTTATGACAGCCAGAGAAACACCGCACAGGAACGATACACGCAGCTCCTTCCACACCACCTTCAGCACATCGGAGGGCTCGGTGTCGCCCAGAGATATGCTTCTTATAACGGCGGTGGAGGCCTGTGCGCCGGAGTTGCCGCCGGTTCCCATGAGCATGGGAATAAATGCCACAAGACCCGCCTGTACAGCCAGCCTGTCCTCAAAATTGGTGAGTATCATGCTGGTGAAGGTGGCCGACAGCATCAGGAACATCAGCCAGGGGATGCGGTTGCGGAATATTTCGAGAATGGATGTACGGGAATAGGGCTTGTCGGAGGGCAGGATACCGGCCATCTTTTCAAAGTCCTCGGTGGTCTCTTCTTCCATAACATCGATGACATCGTCAACGGTCACGATGCCCACGAGACGGCCTTCCTTATCCACCACAGGCAGAGCCATAAGGTCGTAGTCCGAGAACTTCTCGGACACGCTCTCCTGGTCCTCGGTAGTGGAGGCGAAGACCACATTCCTGTCCATTATATCCTCGATTATAGTCTCATCATCACTCAGGAGCAGATCCTTGACGGTTACGATACCTTCAAGCTTCCTGTCGGCGGAGATGACAAAGCACACATATATTGTCTCCTTGTCCTCACCGATACGGCGGATGCGGGCAATAGACTCCCGCACATTCATGTATTTTTTCAGATCCACATACTCCGAGGTCATAATGGTACCGGCGGAGTTCTCGGGATAACGCAAATACTGATTAATAAGGTTTCTGGTGGCGGGAGTCGCGATGCGCATGGCGCGCTTGACCACATTGGCCGGCATCTCTTCCATCATGTCCACCGCGTCGTCCACATACATCTCCTCCATGATCCCGGCAAGCTCGGAGTCGGTGATGGAGTTGATGATACGCTCCTGATCGGGGGCTTCAAGATTTGCGAAGACCTCGGCCGCAGTCTCCTTGGAAAGCAATCGAAAAACCATAGGCATACGGTTGTCCTCAATGTCGGCAAGAAATTCCGCCACATCAAATTCCTGAAGCTCTTCCATGCGCTTCTGGAGCTGCTTCATGTCCCGCTTGTCCAGCAGTTCTATGAGCTCATCGCTGTGCCTGTCGTGGATCTGCTCATAGTCCATGGTTTCCATGATCTCTTTTTCTTCCAAGCTTATCGCCTCCGTTTCCGGGTATTTGCTATGACCGATGGAGTAAATGTATGTTTACAGTCCTAAATAATCCGCCTGATAGGCGCTCAGATCGTCTATCTCCACACCCATTGCCGCGAGCTTTCTGCGGGCAACGGCCTTGTCCAGCTCCGCGGGGAAGGAGAGGACGCCGGGCTTTACCTCGTGCCTGTGCTGCACCATATATTCCGCGGACAGCGCCTGAACGGCAAAGCTCATATCCATTATCTCCGCGGGATGGCCGTCACCGGCGGCAAGGTTAACAAGCCTGCCCTCGGCGATGGTGAACAGGGTCTTTCCGGAGGGCAGCACGAAGCCCTGAATATTGTGGCGGGCGTCATACTGCTTTACAGCCAGCTCCCGGAGTCCGGCCATATCCACCTCAACATCGAAGTGGCCGGCATTGGTGAGGATGGCGCCGTCCTTCATGGTGTCAAAATGCTCACGGGTGATGACCCCGGCACAGCCGGTGACGGTGACGAACATATCGCCGATCCTTGCCGCCTCCCTCATGGGCATTACCTCAAATCCGTCCATAACGGCCTCAAGGGCGCGGACAGGGTCAGTCTCGGTGACAATGACCTTTGCGCCAAGACCCTTTGCTCTCATGGACACGCCCTTGCCGCACCAGCCGTAGCCGGACACGACCACATGTTTACCCGCGACGATCAGGTTGGTGGTGCGGTTTATGCCGTCCCACACGCTTTGACCGGTGCCGTAGCGGTTATCGAACATATGCTTGCAGTCGGCCTCGTTCACCATCATCATGGGGAAACGGAGCTGACCGGACTTAGCCATTGCCTTCAGGCGATGGATGCCGGTAGTAGTCTCCTCACAGCCGCCGATCACATTGGGGATAAGGTGGGTGAACCTTGTGTGCATCAGATGAACAAGGTCTCCGCCGTCATCGATTATAATATTTGGAGCACATTCGAGCACATGGCACAGACAGTCCTCATACTCCTCCATATTGCAGCCGTAGCGGGCAAAGACCTGCATGCCGCCCTGAACCAGAGCCGCGGCCACATCGTCCTGAGTGGACAGGGGATTGGAGCCGGTGACATACATCTCGGCGCCGCCCATTTCAAGCACACGGCAGAGATATGCGGTCTTGGCCTCAAGATGAACAGACAGGGCGATCTTCAGTCCCGCAAAGGGCTTTGTGCGGGAAAAATCCTCGCCGATCCCGCGCAGAACGGGCATATTTCGCTCGACCCAGTTGATTTTCATCTCTCCGGACGGAGCAAGAGCAACATCTTTTATCATGCTCATAGGGCATACCTCCGTTATTATACATTTATTATTTAACCTATATATTTTATCACGGAGTGTAATTTTTTACAAGTCATTTACAAGTCAATAGCTGAACATGGCGATGATATGGAAGATATCATCAATTGAAGAAACAGGAATCCTGTGGAGATCGTTCCATGGGATTCCTGTTTTATAGTTTATAGAATTTTCTCAAAAAAGCTGTGCAAATGCGTCGTTATGCCTTGTCCTGCGTATATCGTAGCCATCATAAGCTCGTCCGTATCGCACTCGGCATAGCTGATGCTATAACCCAGACGGCGCAGAAGTAAAGAGAAGAACAGTCTTTGCGTTCTCCCGTTGCCCTCACGGAAAGGGTGGAGCATATTAAGCTCGTGATAAAGGTCAGTGATCTCATCGACAAGCTCTGAGCGATCCAGCCCTTGAAAATCATTCATATCCTTCAGCCGCGCAAATTTGGCATTGTCAAGAGCCTCCTGACTTTTCAGCCCCAGCTTATTGATCAAAACGGTAGTGCCGGGGTAGCAGCCGTCATTCGATGAAGTGACAGAGTACGCCATATCAGCTCTCCTGATATTGCAGTTTCACGCTGTCAAAATAGTCCTGGAGGGTCATTTCGCCGTTCAGTATTTTTTCGACAATGCCGAGCTTTTCATCGTCAAGGGGCAGTCCCTCCATCGCGGAGGATGCCGCAGCACTCAGAAGCGCCCGCAATGTTTTCTCGCTCATGCTCACAGCTCCAACAGATTTAATAAAGTCATACTATCACATTTTCCCCGTCAGCGCAAGCGATTATGCACCCTCAAGCCCGGTTCTCTTCCACAATAACAAAACCGCTTTCGGTCCGGATAAACAAAAGCTGAAAGCCGAAAAACACCCACGGAGGCATTGTTTCAGCTTTCAACCTTTTTTATTCCTTTTTTATCAGCTCCGTCACCACATACTGGCACATCAGGAGACCTGCCGCGGCGGGGACCCACACAAGTGAGCCGGGGATACTGCGTCTGCCCGGGGGCGGAGCCTCATACTGCGCGGGCTCCGTGGGCTCCTCCGGAGAAAACACCACAGGATGGTGCTCGACGCCCCGGTTTCGCAGCTCCTTCCTCACTACTCTTGCCAGCGCACAGCCATAGGTCTTCGATATATCGTCGATGCGAAGCTGAGCGGCGTCTGTTTTATTTCCCGTGCCCAGCGCGGAGATGATGGGTATTCCGCGCTCACGGCAGGTCATAATAAGATCTATCTTGCAGCTGACAAGGTCGATGGCATCCACAACGAAGTCATAGTCGGAGAAAAAGCTATCTCTTGAAGAGGCGTCATAGTGGCCGGTCAGAGCGCGAGCTGTGATGCGGGGATTGATGTCCTGAATACGGCGTTTCATGACCTCGGCCTTGTCCATGCCTATGGTGGAGGACAGGGCGCAAAGCTGACGGTTTATATTGCTCTCGCCCACAGTGTCCCGGTCAATGAGCGTAATGCGTCCCACACCGGCTCTGGCCAGAGCCTCGGCGCACCATGAGCCCACGCCGCCCAGACCGAATACGGCCACATGGCTGCCCTCCAGCCTCTCCATGGCCCGGTCGCCTATGAGCATTCTCTCCCTGACAGTTCTCTCGTCCACTATAATCATCCATTCCGCTGAAAAATTAATGGGGTATCATACTGATCTCAAAAATGCCCCCGCCTAAGGCGGTGCACCATAGGGATTTCCCTATGGCGTACCGGCTAAAGCGGAGGCTTTGATTTTTATCTGCTGAGGCCGGATTTATCCGACAAAACGCATACCGAAGCCCTCGGTGACGGTGTAGGAGGCCTTGCGGGCTTCCAGCCAATCGTTGATGGCGGTGGACATCAGGTCGTTCTTTGCAACAAAGTTTGCATAGGTGTCGTTCTCAGACACGTAGTACATCACATGGTATCCCGCGTAAGAGGCGGATTCACCGTAAACGATACCGGTATCACCGCTGTTGTGGGGAGCGAAGCACCAGTCGTTGAACTCCTTGACCATCTGGCCTCTGGGGAAGTTCTCATACAGACCGCCGTTGGTGTTGGAGCCCGGATCGTCTGAATACTGATTTGCAAGAGCGGCAAAGCTCTCCTCGGTCTGGTCGCCGGCCTTGAACTCGGCAAGGACAGCCTCAGCCTGAGCCTTGGCCTCGGCCTTTGCTTCGTCGGTGTAAAGGCCGTTCTCGTCAGCCTCAGCCTTTATGAGAATGCTGCGCACGGAGACGGTATTGTAGTTGTTGTCGTCGTGGTTTTCAAATACTGCCACATAGCAACCGCTCTCGGTCTCACAGACAGCGGCATCCCCCGGCTTGTTGGCGCCGGTGAGGAAATCCTTCATGTCGCCCAGACCGCTTGCGGTGTTCATAGCGGAGCTGACGGTTGCATCCGCACCGGCCGCTTCCACCGCTTCGGTCAGACGCTGCTTATAGTCCTCGGTCTTGGACTCATTATATGCTTTGAGGACGGAATCCGCGGTCGCCTTGGCCTCGGCCTTCGCTTCGTCGGTAACATTGCCGTCATCATCGGTCTCGGCGGAGATCAGGCAGTAATCATAGGTGTAAATATCCTGCTCGCCGTTGAAGCTGGCATAGTGCTCCCTGAGCTCGTCATCGGTGTACTGGAGAGTCTCGGAATAGGCGGTGAGACCCTTGTTTGCAAGGGCGGAATCGGTATCGACCTCAATAAGAGTACTCTCGGTCACGCCGTTGCCGTAATTCGCGGCGTAGAACTTGTCAAGATTGGCATAGCCCATGGACTGAACATACTGAAGCATATCGGAGCTTGCGTAATCTGCGCGGATCGCGTCCTTCTCCTCATCGGTGAGGGCGATCCCGTTCTCCTTCGCGTAATCGCACAGAGCGGTGGTCTGAAGCATGGCCTCCTTGGAGCTGTTGATGAAGTAGTCTCTCCAGGTGCCCTCGGAGAACGCGCTCTGGCTGCTCCTCAGCCCGGCAATACCGGCGGAGGTATCAAGGCCGAATATGGAGGCATAGTCGCCGTAGTTGTTCACCATGGTGTAATACTGGCTGCCATAGTAGGCGTTCATCTTTGCGGCGCTGAAGCTGGTGTCGCCGATGGTCAGAGCGGTGGTCTTATACAGGATGCCTGAGTTGAGGATAAGAATAGCGGCGATCAGGATAACGACACCGATGGTGCCGAGAGTCCAGCGGAGCCTGGACTGCTTCTTCTTATTTGCCTCTTCCTGGGCAGCAAGGAGCTTTTTGCTGGTGCCGGCTTCGCGCTCGGCAGCACGGATCTTTTTTTCGGTAGATGCACTCATGATTCTGGTCTCATCCTTTATAGTAGTAATCGGGGGATATTGCCGTTAGACTGAGCTATTATAGCGCAAATACAAACGGTATTCAAGTTATTTCTCATTTAAAAATCACTATTCCGGGTCTTGAGCAAGGTATAATATGGAAAACACCCCCTGAGGCCGGATGGACTCAGGAGGTGCATGAAAGTATTGATGCTTCAAAAGGTTTCCGATGCCGGATCACAGAGCGGACTGAGTATCGTTGGGATCTCCGTTGCGGGCCAGCTCGTACTCGTGGCTCCAGTCCAGATGACGGTACTCTGCGCCTCTGGGGTCGTTCTTGATGAAGTCAACCAGCAGATCGAGCATCTCCTCGGTCCAGGTGTTCTTGTCGATCTGGGCGGAGGTGAATTTGTTCAGGGTGATCATCTCAAAGCCGAAGGTGTCCTTTATCTGGGTCTTTGCGCCGTTTTCAACCACCTCGACCGCAAGCTGGGGAGGAATGAACAGAACGCCGCCGCTGCAGCCGTAGACAATGTCACCGGGCAGGCACATTGCGGCGTGGTCGCCCTGACCCATGCAGACCGCACCGTTGAAGGAGATCATGGTGAAGTCACGCAGAGCGGTGGGGTCGATGCCGCGGTAGTAGACCTGAGTATCGATCTTCTGCATCTGCTCTATATCACGGATGCCGCCCCAGATAACGGCGCCGCCGGTGTGGGTCTTGGTCTTGATAGCGGTGGTAAGATTGCCGCCCACGAAGGTGCCCTTGTAGATCTTGTCATACATATCGATAACGATAACATCTCTGTCCACCAGAGAGTCGATGACCCACTGGTTAGCGGTCCCGGTACGGCCCTCTCTCTTTGCCTGGGCATTGGATGCGGCAAAATAGTCGGGACGGGTAGGGCCGAAGGAAGCGGTGACTGCACGGCCTACAAGCTTGCAGTTCAGCTCACCGTTTTCCTTGAATTCGGGGTGGATGCTCTTGAGAGCGAGGAACTGGTTTTCATAGCCCTGAACGAAAATGGGCTTCCACAGCTCCTCCAGAGTCATGGTGCGCATTTTGTCCAGATATTCGTCGGGAACGAAGGGACGGCCATCGGGCAGTCTCTCACCCTTCCATTCGGGGGTCAGAGCGATAATGTCATCAGGATGGTTGAAACGCATTTGAATGCCTCCAAATATAAATAATTATCCGCAGGTAAAGTATACACCAAAAAAGCCGTTATGTCTAATAAATTCGACAGATACTTCTGAATCTTGACCGGTACCCGCGGTTTGGCAGGGAAATCACAGCCACGATGCGGGACAATAAAAGACCCCGGCAGCTTCAATAGGACAGTTGACCTATGAGAGCCGGGGTCAGATCATTTGATCAGATCATAATGTTGGGACATAGCCCGCGAAAATCTTGGGGAACCACAGGGACAGGTCGGGAATGAAGGAAATAAGCAGCAGGGCAATTATCATGCAGATATAGAACGGCAGGGTCGCCTTGACCACCTTTTCCATAGGTTGCTTTCCGACGGCAGAGCCTATGAACAGAACGGCGCCCACAGGGGGAGTCAGAAGACCGATGCCGCAGTTGAGGACCATGATAATACCGAACTGAATGGGGTCCAGACCGCAGGTTTTGGCCAGAGGCAGCAAAATGGGAGTGGCGATCAGAATGATAGGAGCCATATCCATGATGCAGCCCAGAATGAGGAGGATCAGGTTCAGCAGCAGGATTGTCACGACGCGGTTGTTGGAGATGGACAGGATCGCGCTAGCCGCCATGTCGGGGACATGAAGGAGGGTCAGACAGTTGCCGAACACAGAGGAGGTGGCAATAAGGATAAGCACGATGGCCAGCGTATCAATGCAGCTCTCCAGACACTTCCATACGCCCTTCCAGTTGAGACCCTTGTAAATATACAGGGAGACGATCAGGGAGTAGATAACGGCGATAGCGGAGGATTCGGTCGCGGTGAACCAGCCGCCCACGACGCCGATAACAACGATGATGACAGCGGCCAGAGCCCAGAAGGAGCGCAGAAGCTGACGGAAAAGATTCTTTATGCTGAACTTATCGCCCTTGGGGTAGTTGCGCTTGACGGAGATTATGTAGGAGCCCACCATAAGAGAGATGGCCAGGATCGCGCCGGGGATGTAGCCTGCAAGAAACAGCGAGCCCACGGAGATCCCGCCGGCGGCGGTGGCATAAATGACCATGTTGTGGCTGGGAGGCACCAGCAGACCCTCACAGGAGGAGGTGATGGTGACGGCGGTGGAGAAATCGGCATCGTAGCCCTCGTCCACCATCATGGGGATAAGGATGGAGCCCAGAGACGCGGTATCGGCAGCGGCGGAGCCGGAGATACCGCCGAAGAAGTAGGACGCCACGATATTGACCATTGCAAGGCCGCCGCGCATCCAGCCCACGCAGGCGTTTGCCAGGTCGATCAGTTTTTCCGATATGCCTCCTGTACCCATGAGAACACCCATGGTGATAAAGAAGGGGACGGCCATCAGAGAGAAGGAGCTGATGCCCTTGACCATGAGACGGCCCACATCCATAAGGGGATTACCCATGTACAGCATACAGAACACGGAGGACAGACCCACGGCGTATGCGATCGGGAACCGCAGAAGTACCATTACAAAGAACGATCCGAGAAGGATCAGAATAGCTATGCTTTGAGAGGTCATGCGGCAACACCCTCCTTTCCGGGTTCATCTTTTACAAAAAATGCTCTTATATCGGTGTAGAGCTTTTCGATTTCAAATATGATCATCGCGATGCCTGCGAG
Source organism: Candidatus Limivicinus sp. (assembly GCA_045642585.1). Classification (GTDB taxonomy): domain Bacteria; phylum Bacillota; class Clostridia; order Oscillospirales; family Oscillospiraceae; genus Limivicinus. The sequence continues at coordinate 13,532 of JAZUJF010000075.1, read as the reverse complement.
AGGAATCGGGAAATACATCCAGAATTTAGGCAGCTTCGGCAGAGAAATATAGGAGGCTCTTGCGCCAAGAGTGAAGGCGTAATCCCAGCCTACGATTATCATGATAAGAGCGAAGACGGTGATGGCGATGTCAGCCAGCAGATCCAGCACCAGAATGACCTTTTTGGGCAGATAGCGGTCAAAGGCGGACAGACGGATATGAGTATTCTTGCGGATGGCAAGGGCAGCGGCCAGAACGGCGCAATAGCTCATAAATGTCAGAACGATCTCCTCGCTCCACTTGGGGTCCGTAATAAAGGGAATGAACTGATGTACATAGCGGCCGAGAACGGCATAGCTGGTAATAAGAATATCCAGACAGAGAAGGACCTTACATATAAAAAGGGTTACGGCATAGGCCTTATCATAAAAAGGCTTTACCTTATCCATGACCTGAAAGAATTTAGGCATGTTAATCATCCATTCCGCCGCTTCGCGTCGGCACAAAGAGTAAAGAGAACGCTGCATCTTATCACGCGAAGCAAAGGGATGACAAGATGATTATATATTTTGATCTTATTAGTGTGAAAGGAGCTTTCACATTATACATTCTGAAAGAGGGAGCGGAAGATGGAAAAGAAACAGGGGCGCAGGAACTCCCGCGCCCCCGTAAATAATATCTATAGGGTTGTAAATATGGGATTATGCCATGCCGACGATCTGCTTGTAGAGATCGCCAAGCTCGCCCTGGGTGTAGTCGCCGACGATCTTGGAGCATGCGGTCTGCCAGGGAGCCTTGTCGGCAACATCGATGATGTTGCAGCCTTCGGACTCAAGAAGCTTGCGGGCCTCGTCGTCCTTCTCCTGAGCGACAGCCTGGTTCTTTGCCATTGCGATAGCAGCAGCCTGCATGATAGCATCCTGCTGGTTTGCGGTCAGCTTGTTCCATGCGTTGTCGGTGATGATGATCTCGATAGCGCCGAGAGTGTGGCCGTCAAGGACCAGAGTGTTGGCAACTTCGGGGAATGCGTTGGAGCGGTAGTTGGAGATGGGCTGCTCTGCGCCGTCAACAACGCCGGTCTGCAGTGCGGAGTACAGTTCACCGAAGGGAACGACAGTTGCGGAAGCGCCGAGGCCTTCAACCATACCGACCATAACGGGGTCATTGGAAACGCGGATCTTCTTGCCGGCAAGATCGCCGATGTCCTTTATACCCAGCTCATCCTTGAAGAAGAAGTGACGGAAGCCTTCCTCGCCGTAGAAGATACCACGGACAGGCAGACCGACGGTCTGGGGCTCATTCAGGAACTCCTGAGCCAGATCGGAAGCTGCGAAATTCCAGAAGTGCTCACGGGAGACGAAGGTGAAGGGCAGGGACAGAAGGGTTGCCTTCTGGCAGCCGTAGGAGGACAGAGCGAAAGCGGAGATACGGGAGATGTCGATCTGGGTGGAGCCTGCCAGCATGGAGTCGAGAACGTCGTTCTCGGAACCAAGAACACCGCCGGCCTGAATGTCGATGGTGATGGAGCCGCCGGAGAGCTCTTCAACAGCTTCCTTGAAGGTCTGGGCAACGGTACCGACAGTGGTGCCCTCCAGGGGGTTGACCTCTGCGTAAACCAGAGTTACCTGGGGGTCGGCTGCGGGAGCCTCAGCTGCGGGAGCTTCGGCTGCGGGAGCTTCGGCAGGAGCTGCTGCGGGTGCCGCTGCGGGTGCTGCTGCGGGAGCTGCCTGCTGTCCGCATGCGCACAGAGCAACGATCATGACCAGTGCCATGATGAGTGCGAGGGTCTTTTTCATTGTTGTTTCTCCTTTTCATTTTGTTATGGAACCGCTGAACAATCCGCTTTCGGCATCTGCCGGAAAATCAGTGCCCTGATTTAGTCACTTTTTCTTGCAATACACAAAGTATTCCTGCAAAAAAGTGCCGTCATCAGAACCCGAATTTTCTCGGCATCTGCTCTCACCGAATTAATCAGCGTCTCCTTATATTTACATGGAACACCTGATTCCACATAAAACTGATTTGTATGTAGCTACGACTCATTGTAGCACATAAACCCTGAAAATGGCAATAGCAAAAATATAAAGAAACCGCAAATATATTACAGCTCCCGGGAGCATCAGACATTATAGGCCGAGGATGCCGTGGCGCCGCCGTGACCGGTCCAGTCGGTGTGGAAGAACTCACCTCCGGGGGCATCCGTTCTCTCATATGTATGGGCACCGAAATAGTCTCTCTGGGCCTGAAGAAGATTTGCGGGCAGACACTCGCAGGTGTAGCCGTCAAACCAGCTGAGAGCGGAGGAGAAGGCGGGCATGGGGATGCCGACCCTGACTGCGTATGCGACCACCTCGCGCCATGCGGGAACGAGGGCCTTCAGCGTATCGGCGAAGAAATCGTCCATCAGGAGATTTTCAAGCCGGGGATCCTTATCATAGGCTTCCTTTATCCTGCCGAGGAACACGCTGCGGATAATGCATCCGCCCCGCCACATGAGGGCGATCCCGCCGTAGTTCAGATTCCAGCCGTAGGTCCCGGCGGCCGAGCGCATTAGGGCATAGCCCTGGGCGTAGGATATTATCTTGCTGGCGTAGAGAGCCTTTCGGATGCACTCGATAAATGCCTCCTTATCGCCTGTGAATTCGGGTATCTCGCGCGCATATCTCGCCGCGGCCCTGACGCGCTCATCCTTCTGAGCGGAGAGACATCTGGCAAACACGGCCTCGGAGATGAGCGTGAGGGGGATACCCTCATCCAGAGCCGTAATGCTTGTCCATTTGCCTGTGCCCTTCTGGCCTGCCCGGTCGAGGATCTTCTCCACGGTGACATCCCCGTTTTCCTCTCTGTGGGCAAGGATGTCGGCGGTTATCTCTATAAGGTAGGAGTCAAGCTCCGTTCTGTTCCAGTCGGCAAAGACCCGGTGCATCTCGTCTGCACTGAGTCCCAGAGCGTCACGCATGAGCTGGTATGCCTCGCAGATGAGCTGCATATCGCCGTACTCGATGCCGTTGTGCACCATCTTTACGAAGTGACCGGCACCGTTTTCGCCCACCCAGTCACAACAGGGGACACCGTCCTCCACCTTGGCGCAGATAGCCTGAAATATGGGCTTGACATACTCCCATGCCGCCGGAGAGCCTCCGGGCATCATACTGGGGCCCTTCAGCGCGCCCTCTTCGCCGCCGGAAACGCCGGTGCCCACGAACAGCAGACCCCTGCTCTCCACATATGCGGTGCGGCGGGCGGTGTCGGGATAATGGCTGTTGCCGCCGTCGATAAGGATATCACCCGGCTCAAGATACGGGATAAGCTCGTCAATGAGCTGGTCAACGGCCTTTCCGGCCTTTACCATCATGAAGATCTTGCGGGGCTTTGCGAGACTGTCGGCAAGCTCCCGATAGCTGCGGCAGGGGGTGAAGTTCTTTCCTGCCCCGCGGCCCGCCACGAAAGCGTCTACCTTTTCCACCGTGCGGTTATATACGGAGACCTGAAAGCCTCTGGACTCCATATTCATCGCAAGATTCTCACCCATTACTGCCAGACCTATAACAGCTATATCAGATTTCCTCATACTTCTCACCTCTGTACTCTTGCGTTTCCCGCATATACATCCCATACCTGCTTTTCGTCCGCGGGCTCGGCGTAGTCGTTGAGACTGGACGCGGCCAGAACGCCGCAGGCCCAGCCGAACTGAAGCCACTTTTCGGGCGTCCAGCCTTTGATAACACCGTACAGCAGCCCGCCGGTAAAGCCGTCGCCGCCGCCAATGCGGTCAAGGACGGGAATTTCTCTGGGCGCTTCCACGAACCACTGTCCGTCGGCATACATAACAGCTCCCCAGAGATGCTCATTGGCGGATATGACCTGACGCAGAGTGGTGGCGTATGCGACAGCGTCAGGGTACTTTGTGCGGACCTCCTCTATCATGCCCTTAAAGCCCTCGATCTTGGAGCTCAGATCCTGGCCGCCGGCCTCGGGCCCCCTGAAGCCCAGACACAGCTGGAAATCCTCCTCGTTGCCCACAAGGATATCCGCAAGAGATGCGATGCGGTCGAAGGCAGTTCGCAGCTCTTCCTCTCTGCCCTTCCAGAAGGTGGCCCGGTAGTTCAGGTCGAAGGACACCAGAGTGCCGTGCCGCTTCGCACATTCCGCGAGCTTCACGCAGGTCTCGGTGGTCTCGTGGCTCATGGCCGCGATAAGGCCGGAGATGTGGAGTATTCCCACGCCGTATTCACCGAATATCTTCTCGGTGTCGAAATCATCGGCAGAGAGAGTACGGCCCACTTCGCCGGCTCTGTCGTTCCATACCCGGGGAGCGCGCAGACCGAAGCCGGAATCGGCGATATTGAACTGGTGGCGATAACCCCAGGGGCCGCCCTGCGCCACCTCCGCACCCATGTAATCTATTCCTCTTGAGCGGAGCTGGCGCCGGATAAAGAGAGCGACAGGGCTGCCCTCCACAAACTTGGTCAGGGCCAGACAGGGCATACCCAGACTGGAGGCCACATTCAGCACATTGGTCTCGGCAGAGGTGGCCTGCATATAGAAATAATTTGAATTGTGTATGGCCATACGGTCATCAGCGGTTATTCTGACGCCCATGCTGGTGGGGCAGGCCATAGCGTATCTGTAATCGGTTCTGAGCTTCATAGTGTATCTCCTAACTAAGCTGTAAATACAAATGGAAATCGATTGTATTATACTCAACACTTTACACAAAATTAATTGAAAAAATTGCTTGAATTATTGCATATCTTGCGATAGGATCATAATGATATTGAGTTTTCATATGAGGAGATGTTTTAATGGGCGTGAAGCACCAGAGCTTCCAGCAGCGGCAGGAAATGCAGAGCGCGACTTTTGAGATATTCAACTATATGGAGCCCCGTATGCACGCTATCCCCGTGCACCACCATGACTTCTACGAGGTGTATTTTTACCTCAGCGGAAATGTGCAGTTTATGGTGGAGGGCAGGACATATTCTCTCAAGCCGGGGGATATTCTGCTGGTAAGCCCCGATGAACTGCACAGAGCCATAGTTGAGCCGGAGGCCTACGACGAGAGAATAGTGCTGTGGATAGACAGAAAGTTTCTCTCCGGACTTCACGAGCCGGGGGAAGATCTGAGCCGCTGCTTTGAGAGCGGGAACAATCTTCTGCGTCTGACCCCTGTGGAGAGAGCCGGAGTTCAGGGAATAGCCATGGAATTGGTGAGCGAATATTACGGAACGGGCTATGGGGCCAATCTGGCGTCGCTGGCTCTGTTCATAAGACTGATGGTGGAGCTCAACCGCCTCTCCGCCTCAAAGACCGCGAATATGCAGGATGCCGCGCCCTCAAATCCAATGGTCAGCGGTGTGCTGGCATACATCGGCGAGCACTATACGGAGAGGATAACGCTGGATTCCCTGGCGTCAAGGTTTTATGTGAGCAAATATCATCTGGCCCATGAGTTCTCTGAGACTGTGGGCACAAGCGTTTATAAATATATCGTGCTGAAGCGGCTTGCCGCCGCCAGACAGCTGATAATAAACGGCATGAGCCCCGGGGAGGCGTGCCATGAATGCGGGTACAGGGACTATTCCAATTTTTACAGGGCCTTTCTGGCACTCTACGGTACGAGTCCCACGAGCATTTCATAAGAGGTGATGAGGGTGGAAAAGGAAAAGAACAGTATGACCGTACCCTGCAATATAACAGGGCGGTCGTTTGCAAGGTTTGCGATGTATGACACATTCGTGAGACGAAAGGGATATCGGGCGCCGTTGGCCTTCGTTCTGCTGATGGGCGTCTTTGCGGCGGTGTGCTTCACCCTGCTTCGGGATCGGGAGCAGGCATCCCTGCTGGGCACGGTACTGCTGTCCGTGGGACTGGTGCTGCCGGTCATATGGGTGCTGATGTATATAGTGTCCGTGAGAGGCCAGATAAAAAAGCTGGAGCTCAGCGAGAGCAAGACCCAGTACACCGTTACCCTCGGCGAGGAGATCATCCATGTCTCAAACGGCAGGGAGGAGACCGACATCTCATGGGATAAGGTCACAAGGCTGGTGGATAAGGGCGACTGCTGTTATCTCTATGTAGAGAAGGGGAGAGCCTTTATTCTTCCCGTCCCGGATAAGCGGGAAGCGCTGCTGGCACTGGCGGAGCGCAAGCTGTCAAATAATCAATTAACTCAATAAACTAAAATACGGAGGCTGCTATGAAAGATTTTATGGACAAGGATTTCCTTCTGGAGAGCGATACTGCCAAGCATCTGTTCCACGACTATGCGGAGAATATGCCGCTGGTAGACTATCATTGCCACATATCTCCCAAAGAGATTTATGAGGATCGCCGATTTGACAATCTGGCCGAGGTGTGGCTGGGCGGCGAGAACCCCGACGGCAGCTATTTCGGAGACCACTATAAATGGCGTGTTATGCGCTCCAACGGCATTAACGAGAAGTACATCACAGGCGATGCCGACAACAGGGAGCGGGTGAAGAAATTTGCCGAGGCTCTTGAAATGGCCATAGGCAACCCCATGTACCACTGGACAAATCTGGAGCTGCGCAAATTCTTCGGCGAGACCGAGCCCCTTACGGCCGGGAACTCCGACGAGGTATACGACCGCTGCGCGGAGAAGCTGCGTACTGACCCCAAAATGACCGCCCGCGGACTCATTCTCCAGAGCAATGTAAAATTCATCGGCACCACCGATGACCCCATAGACTCCCTTGAGTGGCATCAGAAGCTGCGGGAGGACAGCTCTTTCCCCGTGCAGGTGTGCCCCTCCTTCCGCCCGGACAAGGCGATCAATATCTCAAAGCCCGGCTTCCGCGATTACATAGAAAAGCTGGCACTCTGCACCGGAACGGAGATCTCCTCCGCTTCCGATGTGGCGGCGGCTCTTACCGTGAGACTGGAGTTCTTCGCATCCCTGGGCTGCCGCGCCAGCGACCACGGCCTTGACTATATCCCGTTTCGGGAGTACACAGAGGAGCAGGCCGATGAAGCGTTCTCAAAGGCAATGGCCGGCAGGGAGCTGACCGTAGAGGAGAGCGAAAAATACCAGACCTATATTCTTGTGCGTCTGGGCAGAGAGTACCACAGACTCGGCATCGCGATGCAGCTCCACTATTCCTGCCTGAGAAATATGAATAAGCGGCTGTACGCGAAAATGGGCCCCGATACCGGCTTCGACATGATCTCCCAGAACACCTGCGGCGGCAGCGTCGCGGAGCTTCTGTCCGCGCTGGACGAGACCGGAGAGTGCCCCAAAACCATACTGTACTCCCTCAATCCCGCCGACAACCAGCAGCTTGATACCATTCTGGGCTGCTTCCAGTCCGATGAAATACCGGGCAAGATACAGCATGGCTCTGCCTGGTGGTTCAACGACACAAAGACCGGCATGGAGGAGCAGATGAAGAGCCTTGCAAATCTGAGCCTGTTGGGGAACTTCGTGGGAATGCTCACGGACTCCCGATCCTTCCTGTCCTACGCAAGACACGATTATTTCCGCCGCATCCTGTGCAACATCATCGGCACATGGGTCGAAAACGGCGAATATCCCAATAACGAGGCATCCCTTAAAAAGATCGTGGAAGGGATATGCTACTACAATGCGGAGAGGTATTTCGGAATATGACAGAGCAGTTTGACCGGAAGAAGATGCTGCGATGCGTGCTTTTCACCTTCTTCGTCAGCGGCTGTGCATCGCAGCCTTTAGGGTCTTTTATTCCGTTTCTGCGGGATGCCTACGGTTTCAGCTATGATCTGTCCGGCGCTCTGCTGTCGTGCCAGTCTGTGGGAAACCTGATAACTATACTTCTGACCGGATTTCTGCCATATTATATCGGCAGGAGAAGGACCGTTCTGTGCACCTCCGTATGGATGGCGGCGGCATATCTCATCTTTGTCAGCGGAATCGGAACACCGGCGGCAATGGTGGCCGCGTTTCTGATGACCGGACTTGCCAGAGGCGGCAACTCCAACTTCTCGAACACCATGGTGTCCACCCTGCCCGGTGATGAAGCGGCAAAGGGAGTCAATCTTCTCCACGGCTGCTTCGCCGTGGGCGCTCTGCTCTCGCCCATCGTTCTGGTGCTCATCAGCGAAAGATGGACGGAGAACGGCTGGCGCATTATGGCGGGACTGCTTGGCGTATTGTGCATCATCCAGTTCATCGTATATCTGACGATGCCTGTGCCCGAGATAAAAGCGGAGAAGAAGGGAGCAAGGTCCATTGACCGCAGCTTCCTGAAGAGCACTCAGTTCTGGCTGGGCATGGCGATGCTGTTCTTCTATATGTCCACAGAGTACGCCATAGTGGGCTGGCTCGTCACATATTTTCAGGACATGGGACTGCTCTCGGACAATGTGGCTCAGCTTATGAACAGCCTTTTGTGGGCCCTGATGTTTGTGGGCAGAATGGCGGGCGCGTTCCTCATAGGAAAGGTGAAAAAGGAAAAGATCCTGCTTGCAGACGGCATCGGCGTGTGCGTCTTCTTCCTGCTTATGTTCTTCTCCCGCAGTCCGGCTCCCATCTTTATCGGTATTATCGGCGTGGGTCTCTTCATGGCGACAATATACACCTGCGCCTTCTCCTTCGGCTGCGAGGCGGTCAAGGGCAACGATCTGGGCTGCAGCATGATGATATTCGGCGGGTCTGCCGGCGGCATCATCACCCCTGCGCTGGTCGGCCTTGTGGCTGAAAAGCGCGGAATATCCGCCGGCATGGGGCTGGTGGCGGCTTATACTGCCCTGATGATGGCTGTAATAGTAGTGGCTGTCTGCTTTAAGGACAGAAAGAAAGTGAACGGAACAGTATGAATATCGGAGGGAACGAAAAATGAAGCTTAAAAGGGCGTATTTGAATGACGAAGGATGGAAAACGGCGGATGTGGCTGTCCCCCGGTATGATGTTGAGGCTATGGCCGCCGAGACGAAAAAGGCTCCCATATGGGTGCATTTCGGAGCGGGAAACATTTTCAGAGGCTATATCGCGGCTCTCCAGAACAGCCTTCTGAATGAGGGACTTGCCCAAAAGGGCATCGTGGCCGTAGACTCCTCCGACGGAGACCAGATCGTAAAGGTCTATGACCCGTTTGACAATCTGACTATGCTTGTGTCATTGTATGCTGACGGCTCGGCGAAGAAAGAGATAGTCGCCTCGGTGGCGGAGGCTGTCCATGCCGACTGGGCTAAGGGGGCATCGGTGGAGAGACTCAGGGCAATATTCACAGACCCCGGCCTTCAGATGGTCTCCTTTACCATTACAGAGAAGGGCTACAGGGTTCCGGATGTTCAGGCCGAGAAGCCGGAGCTTCCCGTCTCCGTAATGGGCAAGCTCACAGCTCTCCTGTATGAGAGATATAAGGCGGGCAGGCTGCCTGTTGCCGTCGTCAGCATGGATAACTGCAGCCACAACGGCGAGACTCTGAAAAAGGCTGTTCTCAGTATAGCCGGAGCATGGGCGGCAAAGGGGGAAGCCGACGCGGGCTTCACGGCCTGGCTCGATGATGAGTCCGCGGTGTCCTTCCCCTGGACAATGATCGACAAGATAACCCCCAGACCCAACGAGGATATTGCGCGGCAGCTCAAGGCACTGGGCATCGAGGACATGGATATTCTCCCCCGGGCAAAGGGCGCGCCGGTGGCACCCTTTGTAAACTGCGAGTCGTCCCAGTATCTGGTGGTGGAGGATCGCTTCCCCAACGGCAGACCTGCCCTTGAAAAAGCGGGCGTGTATATGGCTGACCGGGATACGGTCAACAGGACAGAGCGCATGAAGGTGACTACCTGCCTCAATCCTCTCCATACCGCGATGGCGGTTCTGGGCTGTATGCTGGGCTATGACAGAATATATAAAGAGATGCAGGACGGGGACATTGTGGCGCTCATAAAGCGTATCGGTTATGTGGAGGGCATGCCCGTTGTCACGGATCCGGGGATCATCAGCCCCATCACATTCCTCAACGAGGTGGTGGAGCAGCGTCTGCCCAATCCCTACATCCCGGATATGCCCCAGAGGATAGCCTGTGACACCTCCCAGAAGGTGCCTGTCCGCTTCGGCGAAACCATAAAGTCCTATATTGCCTCCGACAGGCTGAGTCCGGGCGATCTGAAGGCCATCCCCTTTGCCATCGCCGCATGGCTGAGATACCTCAACGGCACCGACGACAACGGTCAAAGGATCACCCTCTCCGACGATCCCCGCATCCCCGAGCTTCAGGAAAAGCTGAAGGACGGGATCGACGGCATCCTTTCCGACGAGACAATTTTCAGAGCGGATCTTACAAAGACCGTGCTGAGGGGGAGAATTGAAGAATACTACGGGAAAATGATGGCCGGACCCGGAAGCGTGAGAGCGACGCTCCATCAGGTGGTCTCGGAATAACTGCGGAGGATGATCGGAAGATGAAGGATATTTACAGAATTGCCGGCACCGGGGACGGTCTGACCCCGGAGGAGATAAAGCAGGCGATACTCAGCTCTCTGGATGGGAGACAGGTCAGAAAAGCTCTCATTCTGCCCCCCGATTTCACGAGATTTCATTCCAACGCCGGATTTATCACCAATGTGTATTACCATGAGCTCACGGAGCGCGGCGCGGATGTGGACATCATGCCCGCCCTTGGCACCCACAAGCCCATGACAAGGGAACAGTTCGCGCAGATGTATGGCGATGTGCCCTTTGAAAAGGTGCTTGTCCACGACTGGCGCCGGGATGTGGTCAGACTGGGCGAGGTGCCGGGGGATTATATCGAGGAGATCACCGAGGGGCTCTGGCATGATCCCGTGAGCGTGGAGGTCAATCACCGCATAGTTGACGGCGGCTACGACCTCATTATCTCCCCGGGTCAGGTGGTGCCCCATGAGGTCATCGGCATGGCAAACCACGCGAAGAACATATTCGTCGGTGTGGGCGGAGCGGATATGATAAACAAGTCACATATGATCGGCGCCGTGTATGATATGGAGCGCATGATGGGACGGGACTATACCCCTGTGCGGAGGATATTCGACTACGGCATGGAGCATTTCCTCAAGGACGCGCCCATCCTCTTCGCTCTGACCGTCACTACCGCTCCCGGCGGCAATATCCGCACGCACGGTCTGTTTATCGGCGAAGGGCGCGACTGCCTCACGAACGCCGTGAAGCTGGCCCAGAAGAAGAACATAGATTTTCTGCCCACCGGAATTAAAAAGTGCATCGTGTATCTTGACCCCTCGGAGTTTAAGAGCACATGGTTGGGCAACAAGTCCGTCTACCGCACAAGAATGGCCATGGCCGACGGGGGAGAGCTCATTGTGCTGGCCCCGGGCGTGGAGAAATTCGGCGAGGACGGGCAGTGCGACGCGCTGATCCGAAAGTACGGATACAGAGGCCGCCTCCATACGCTTGAGGAGTTCAGAAAGCCGGAGAACGAGGACCTGAGACAGAACATGGGCGCGGCGGCGCATCTCATCCACGGCTCCTCCGACGGCCGGTTTTCCATTACCTATGCCGTGAAAAACATCTCCAAAGAAGAGATAGCCTCCGTGGGCTTCATCCCCGCAGACTATGACGAGATGACGGCAAGGTATGACCCCGATAAGATGAAATACGGCTATAACACCATGCCCGACGGCGAGGCGGTGTATTACATCCCCAACCCCGCCCTCGGCCTTTGGATAAACCGGGAAAAATTTGAGGAATAACATGGAGGAGAGCCAATGTATACCGAGAACAAAAATGTCCCCGTGACCGACCTTGGCGGCGGCGTCACAAGGAAGATACTCTCATACAGCGAAAAGCTTATGACCGTGGAGCTGCATTTTGAACCGGGCTCTGTGGGCGCTCCCCACAGGCATCCCCATGAGCAGATCGGCTATATCGTCTCCGGAAAGCTCATATACAGGGAAGAGGGTGAGGAGGACAGGCTCCTCCGGACCGGCGATACATACTATGTGAAGCCCAATGCCGTCCACGGGATAGAGGTCATCGAGGAGACAAAGCTCCTTGACATCTTCACCCCCATGAGAGAGGATTTCGTAAAATGAGCGGAGAGCTGAGAGTCGGTCTGCTGGGCTGCGGCACAGTGTCAGGGTTTCATGGAGCGGCAATTCACGACGCAGAGGGAGTGGTGCTCGCCGGAGCCTGCAGCAACAGCATCCGCAAGGCCCGGGAATTCTGCCGCGCAAACGGCGGAGAGGTGTTCAAAAGCTATGACGAGATGCTCGCCTCGGATAAGATAGATGCGGTGGCAATATGCACGCCCAACGGCTTCCATGCCCGGCAGATAATGCAGGCGATAGAGGCCGGGAAGCATGTGCTCGTGGAGAAGCCGATGGCGCTGACCATTGAGGAGCTGGATGCGGTGGTGGACGCCGCCAAAAACAGCGCTGTCACTGTATCATCCATATGCCAGCACCGCTTTACCGATGAGGCACAGGCGATCAAAAAGGCGATCGACGGGGGCGAACTGGGCAGGATAGTCCTTGCCTCCCTCACCATGCGCTTTTACCGCTCCCCGGAATACTACGGGCAGGCCCCGTGGCGGGGCACTGTGGCCGTTGACGGCGGCGGAGTGCTCATGAATCAGGGTATTCACGGCGTGGATCTGCTCTGCTGGCTTCTGGGTCAGCCCGTATCGGTCTGCGGATATGCCGGAACGCTCCTGCGCGATATAGAGGTGGAGGACACGGCGGCGGGCGCTGTGCTGTTTGAGTCCGGCGCTGTGGCTTCCATAGACGCTACCGTCTGCTCAAGCCCCTCCTTCTCCCAGAAGATATTCATCAGCGGAGAAAAGGGCAGTATTCTTCTTGACGAGGACAGCATCACCATGTGGACTCTGCCGACGCCATGCCCCGTAAAGCCCAGAGGAGACGACGGATTTACCTCATCCTCCGGCCCGACTGCAATCAATTACAGATTTCACACGAAGCAGTACGAGGATTTCGCCCGTGCGGTAAAAACCGGCCAAAAGCCGCTTATAGATGCCGTTCAGGGCAGACTTCCGGTGGAGGTAATTCAGGGATTGTACCGAAGCTCAAGAGAGGGAAGGAGCATTCCCATCAGAAAAGCCGAATAGACAACGAAACGGAGTGCCGATTTCCGGCACTCCGTTATAGCATTCTGATCACTTGATGGCATTGAGGAACATGGTATTCTCTGCGTCCGAGGGGATAAGGAATCCGGTCCTGGGTGAGACGGTGAAGGCCTCCACAGCCGGGCCGTCCATCAGGCAGGAGCGCTTGAACTGCTGGGAGAAATAACGCCTGCAGTAGGAGGTGATCCAACGCTCCAGCTCCTCGTCGGTGAACTCATCGGAATACGCTGTCTTTGCCAGACGCATTGTCTTTGCCGGGGTGAAGCCGCAGATCATCATCTTGTGGGTGAAGAAATCCTGCAGGGCGTAGGAGCCCACGGCGTCCTCACTCTTCTGCTCGATCATGTCGTCATGGATAGGCAGAAGCTCCGGTGTCACGGGGCAGTCCAGCACATCGTACAGAGCGGCCTTGAGGACCTTGTCCCCGGTCTTGCCGGCAATGTAGCTTACATTTGCCCTGACCTGAGTAAGTCGGA
>JAZUJF010000074.1:0-4580 GCA_045642585.1 Candidatus Limivicinus sp. | reverse complement strand
CCGGCGGCGGCAGTGTGCGACCTGCACCCGGACTATCTTTCCACGGAGTTTGCCTCTTCTCTGGGTCTGCCCCTGTATCAGGTGCAGCACCATCACGCCCATATGGCCTCCTGCATGGCGGACAACGGCCTTGAGGGTGAGGTCATCGGCCTCATCTGGGACGGCACCGGTCTCGGTACAGACAATACCGTCTGGGGCGGTGAATGTCTTGTCGGCGGATATGAGAGCTTTGAACGCTTCGGCTCCATCCTGCCCATACCTCTCCCCGGCGGAGACAGAGCCACAAAGGAGACTGACCGTGTGGCCTTTTCCCTCCTGAAGCTCTCCGGGCTTGATACAGCCGATATTGAGGGCGCGGCGGGATACGACTTCATGCTGGAAAACGCCCTGAACTGTCCGGTTTCTTCCGGCATGGGCAGACTATTTGACGGTGTTGCGGCAATTCTCGGAATAAAGCGGCGCTGCAGCTATGAGGGACAGGGGGCAATTCTCCTTGAGGCCGCGGCGAAAGAGGACGGGGGAGAGTACCCTGTCTCCTTCACCGGCGATATAATGGCCTTTGACTGGCGCGACATGATCCGTCAGATCGTCTCCGACAGAGACAGCGGTGCGGAAACCGGCGTGATCTGCGCAAGGTTTATGAACACGCTCATAAATATGGCTGTATTACAGTGCAGAGCCGCGAGAGATAAGACCGGTCTCGGCCGGGTGGTGCTGTCAGGCGGCAGCTTTCAGAATATGTATATAATGTCCCGGCTGCCGGGGCTTCTGCGAAGCGAGGGCTTTGAGGTCTATACTCACCGCCATGTGTCGGCAAACGACGAGGGAATATCCCTGGGTCAGCTGATGATAGCGGATGCGTTAATGAAAAAGGAAAAGTAACCATGTGTCTTGCGGTACCCTTCAGACTTGTGAATATAGACGGCACAAATGCCACCGGCGAGGCGCTGGGGATGACGAGGGCAATAAGAGTGGATTTCATCCCTGAGCCGAAGCCCGGGGACTATGTGATAGTCCACGCCGGATTTGCCATCGAGCGCCTGAGTGAAGATCAGGCCATGGATGACATAGAGGCATGGAAGGAGATCGCTGATGCCCTTAAATAAACAGGAGCGGGAAAAGCTCCTCTCCGCCATAAGCGCTCTGCCTGTGGGGGATGTTAATCTCATGGAGGTGTGCGGCACGCATACGATGGCCATCGCCAGGTCCGGCATCCGCTCCATGCTGCCCCACAATGTCCGCCTCCTGTCCGGCCCCGGCTGCCCGGTGTGCGTAACGCCGCCGGAGGTGATAGATGAGGTGCTGGAGATCGCCATGCGCCCCGATGTCATCATCACCACCTACGGCGATATGGTCCGTGTTCCCGGCAGCAGGAGGGGGGACAGTCTGGCCCGCCGCCGCGCGATGGGCGCAAAGGTCGAAATAGTTTATTCTCCGGTGGATGCCGTGGATATAGCCGAGGCATATCCGGATAAGCAGATAGTTTTCCTAGGCGTCGGTTTTGAGACTACCGCGCCCGGAACTGCCGCGGCAGTCCTGACGGCCGAAGAGCGGGGGGTTCAAAACTTCACCGTGTTCTCCATGCTAAAGACCGTGGAGCCTGCGCTTCGGGCGCTGATCGGGATGGAGGGCTTCAATGTTCAGGGCTTCCTGTGCCCCGGCCATGTGGCCACCGTGATCGGCGAAAAGGGCTTTGAATATCTGCCGGGTGAATATGGCATCCCGGCCGTTATCTCCGGGTTTGAGCCGGATGACATTCTTGTATCCGTGTATATGCTGCTCCGCCAGATCGCCGGTAAAACAGCGAAGGTCGAGAACGAATACCGCAGAGCCGTAGCCCCGGGGGGAAATCCCATCGCCATGAAGATGCTCTCCGCCGCCTTTGAGCCCCGCAGGGATATCTGGCGCGGCATGGGCGAAATAGAAAACAGCGGTCTGGGCTTCAGACCGGAGTATATGGCCTTTGACGCGGAGAAGCGCTTCGGTGTGAGCGTGACCCCCTGCGAGAACAGGACTGCCTGCCGCTGCGGGGAGGTCATCACCGGACGGCTCCCGCCGTATAAATGCCCGATGTTCGGCAGGGCCTGCACGCCTGAGGACCCCCTTGGCCCCTGCATGGTGTCCTCCGAGGGTGCCTGCGCGGCAGCGTATAAATATCAGGTAATAAACAATCAGCCGGATTGACGGGCGACTGACCATGCGGTAGGTATATAATATGGACGAGATAATTACTCTTGATTACGGCAGCGGCGGCAAAAAGACCTCCCGACTCATTGAGGACTGCCTGCTTCGTAAATTTGATAATCCGGCGCTCAGCTCACTGGGTGACGGCGCTGTTCTTCCGGGCATGGGGAATATAGCCTTTTCAACCGACAGCTTTGTGGTGGACCCCATCTTCTTTCCCGGCGGAGATATAGGAAAGCTCTCTGTCTGCGGCACGGTGAACGATGTGTCCATGTGCGGCGCGGTACCCAGATACCTGTCCCTCTCCTTCATCATCGAAGAAGGGCTTCCCATGAGCGATTTCCAGCGAATAACCGACTCTGTCGCAAGGACGGCGAAGGATGCGGGCGTTATGATCGTCACCGGCGACACAAAAGTCGTGGACAGGGGCAGAGCCGACAGGATATATATCAATACCGCCGGTATCGGCGAAATAAAATATCCCGGACTTTCCCCGACCAATATTCGGCCGGGCGATAAGGTCATTGTTTCCGGCACCGTGGGCGACCACGGAACGGCTGTGATGCTCTCCCGCTCCGGGATGATGCAGGGAGAAATACAGTCCGACTGCTGTGCGCTCAACAGGCTGTGCGAAAAGGTACTGAGCCTGAATGTCGGTGTGCGTGTGCTGCGCGACCCCACGAGAGGCGGCGTCGCCACCACCCTCAATGAGTTCATCGAGGGTACGGAAAACGGCATTATCATTGACGAAGCTCTTATCCCGGTCCGCCCCGCGGTGCAGTCTGCCTGCGATATGCTCGGACTTGAGCCGCTGTACTGTGCAAACGAGGGAAAGCTCCTGTGCGTTGCAGCACCGGAGAGGGCCGACACGGTAGTTTCCGCCATGCGCGAGCTGCCCGAGGGTGAAAATGCCTGCGTCATCGGAACGGTCACCGATAAGTACCCCGGAAAGCTTGTCATGAGCACAGCCTTCGGAGGGTTGCGCGTACTTCAGAAGCTGACCGGCGCACAGCTGCCGCGTATCTGCTGATTGATCGCAGATCGCTTCCGTCAGATAAAACTCCCTATCGGGGTTTTAGATATACTATTGTTTAGCTTAATTTACTAATATATGCGAGGTGAAACGAATGCAGGAGTACAAAAGAATAGACATCAGCAAGGATCAGATCGTACCCGTCGCAGAGAGGATGAAGAAGGAGGGGCGTTATCTTGTGATGATCCACGGCTTCGTAAACAAGGACGGAGTTATGGATGTCTCATGGGACTACGCCGTTGATCCCGCGGTCGAGAGCTATCATGTTGTGGGTGAGACAGTATTTCCTTCCATCGGCGATCTCTATGACACAGCCGCCACATGGCCCGAGCGTGAGCTCAACGAGCTGTTCGATGTGCAGTTTGAGGGACTGGATATGTCCAGGCGCCTCTTCCTGCCTGAGGATATGCTTGAGGATCAGGGCAAGGGTCACATCATGGTCACCCCTCTGTCCGAACTTGTGGCAAAGAATGTAACCAAGGAGGAATAAGATGAGCTATATCATTCCTATCGGCCCGTACCATCCCGCGCTGGAGGAGCCTATCCACGCAAAGCTCTATACCGAGGGCGAGGTTATCAAGGACGCGGAGGTATTCGTGGGCTACAACCACCGCGGCATCGAAAAGCTGGCTACCGAGCGTAACGCCATCCAGACTCTTGTTCTGGTGGAGCGCGTGTGCGGCATCTGCTCTCACTCCCATGCTCTCACCTACGCAATGTGTGTTGAACAGATAAACGGCATCCAGGTGCCAAAGCGCGGCGAGTACATCCGCGTTATCACCGCCGAGCTTGAGAGACTGCACTCCCACTTCCTGTGGCTGGGCATTGCCTGCCATATCATCGGCCACGACTCGATGTTTATGCATATCTGGGATGAGCGCGAGCTCGTCATGGATCTTCTGGAGAAGATGACCGGCAACCGCGTCAATTATGCTATGGTCACCGTAGGCGGTGCAAGACGGGACATTGATGACGATCTCCGCCGTGAGCTTCTGGCAGCCTGCGACAAGCTGAAGGCTCCTCTGGACAGAATTACCGAGATCGCCCTCACCGATAAGACCATCGCCATGCGCACCAAGGGCGTTGGCGTCATGAAGAAGGAAGCCGCCATCCGTATGGGCGCTGTCGGCCCCCACGCAAGAGCTTCCGGCGTGAAGATCGATGTGCGCAAGGATTCCCCCTACTGCTCCTACGGTGATTTCGAGTTTGATGTTCCCACCGTGGACAGCGGCGATGTGTTCGCAAGAGTTGTCGTCCGTGCGCTTGAGTGCTACGAGAGCATCAAGATCATCCGTCAGGCTCTGGAAAACCTGCCCGACACCCCCATCAATCTGGGCAACAAGCTTATCAAGATCCAGGAGGG
>JAZUJF010000073.1:0-12214 GCA_045642585.1 Candidatus Limivicinus sp. | reverse complement strand
GGGTGCTGGACAGGACAAAGACTCCTATGGGCGGCAGACTTATGAGAGCCTGGGTGGAAAGACCTCTGCTGTCGGCCGTGGCCATCAAGCGCCGCCTTGCCGCGGTGGATGAGCTGTACAGGAACAATGTGTGCCGGTCTGAATTGATGGTGGAGCTTAGAAATATCAGCGATATGCAGCGCCTTGTGGGCAGGTGTGTCTACGGCACGGCCGGAGGCCGCGATCTAAGGACACTTGCCGACTGCGCCGCGGTTCTGCCCAGAATAAAGGCACTTCTGCAGGATTCCCGCTGCGCGGAGCTTCGGGATATTGCCGGCATGGATGCCCTTGAGGATCTGCGCTATGAGCTGGACAGAGCCATCTGTGACGAGCCTCCCTTCTCCGTGCGCGAGGGCGGGATCCTTCGCAGCGGCTACTGCGAGGAGCTGGACAGGCTCCGTCAGGTGCGTGACAACGGGGCCGAGATGGTGCAGGAGCTTGAAGGGCGCGAGAGACAGAGAACCGGCATAAAAAAGCTGAAGGTGGGATACAACAAGGTCTTCGGCTATTATATCGACATACCCCGATCCTCCGGCGTTGACACGGTGCCCGAGGACTATATCAGGAAGCAGACCCTTGTTTCCAATGAACGATACTTCACTCAGGAGCTGAAGGAGCTGGAAAATACCCTTCTGACGGCAAAGGACCGTATCGGCGAGCTGGAGTTTGAAATATTCACCGAGCTTCGCCTCAGGGTGGCGGCGAATGTGGACAGAGTGCAGGCGGCCTCCGAATCTGTGGCAAAGCTGGATGTGCTCTGCTCCCTTGCAGAGGTGGCCGTGCGAAACGGCTACACCATGCCCGAGGTGGATGCCTCCCGTGAGCTTATTATCCGTGAAGGCCGCCATCCCGTTGTGGAACAGACCGTGAAGGATGTGCTGTTTGTCCCCAATGACACCATGCTCAACGACTCCGATGACAGAGTTGCCATTGTCACCGGCCCCAACATGGCAGGTAAGTCTACCTATATGCGCCAGACTGCCCTTATCGTTCTTATGGCGCAGATAGGCTCTTTTGTCCCCGCCAGGAGCGCCACCGTCGGCATTGTGGACAGGGTGTTCACCCGTATCGGCGCCTCTGACGACCTCGCCTCCGGCCAGTCCACCTTTATGGTGGAGATGAACGAGATGGCAAATATCCTGAAGAGCGCCACAGCCTCATCTCTCCTCATCCTTGATGAAATAGGCCGGGGCACCTCGACCTTTGACGGCATGGCCATTGCCCGGGCAGTTCTTGAGCACTGTGCCGACAAGCGCAGACTGGGAGCCAAGACCATGTTCGCCACCCACTACCATGAGCTCTCCGCCCTTGAGGGAGAGCTGAACGGTGTGCGCAATTACAATATTACCGCGAAGAAACAGAACGGCAGCCTTGTGTTCCTGCGTAAAATAGTCCGGGGCGCGGCCGATGACAGCTACGGCATTGAGGTGGCAAAGCTGGCGGGTCTGCCCGAGAGCGTCATAACCAAGGCCAAGAGCTATCTCAGCGAGCTGGAGCAGACCGGCGCTGCGCCTGTGCCCGTGCACGCCTCCCGGAGCGCCGGGGATGATGACCAGATAAGCCTTGCCGATGTGGGCACTGATGAGGTGCGGGATATCCTCCTGAATACCGACCTGAATACTGTCACACCCATTGAGGCCATGAATCTGCTGTTCCAGCTCCAGAAAAAGGTGAAGGGATGAAAGGCAACATACAGTTTTCAAACCCCATGACGCGCAGAGAGAAGATATTTTCTCTGTTCTATCTGCCCTTTCATGTGAGCTTCCTGCCGTCGTTTCTGATGTTCGTTTATTCAAAGGGCCTCATCAACGAGACAGAGATGAATTTCCTGTGCTACGCCATCGGCCTTGCCATGACATTCCTTTACGAGATGGGCTATCTGCGGCGTCAGTTCGACCCGTTTCTGGACAGATTCGGCTTCTGCAACGGCCAGATAATTCTCAGCTACGGAATAATGCTGGGCTGTAATCTGCTGCTGAACACCGTGCTGAGCGCTTTTGCCGATATGACCCGGAACCCGAACAATCAGTCGGTGATGGAGCTTGCGGATTACGGCAATAACGGAGTCATCTTTGCAATCACTGTGTTCATGGCGCCTATCATAGAGGAGATACTGTTCCGGGGCGGCCTCTTCGGCTGGCTCAGGCCGTATTCCCGCTTCTGGGCCTACGCCGCGGTGGTGCTGGTGTTCTCGCTGTGCCATGTGTGGCCGTATCTTATGCTTGACTGGCGCTATGCCGTATTCCTGCTTCAGTATATCCCGGTGGGTATTCTGCTGTGCCGACTGTACGAGAAGACAGGCAGTATATGGAGCTGTATTCTGTTCCATATGCTCAATAACTTCGTGGCCATGAAAATTCTCGGCATGATCGGAGAATTTGTGTGAAAGAATGTCTTGTCTATGAATGAATTTCTTATCCGCCCGATCGCGCGCATCCGCTCCGATTTTCCCACAAAGTTCGGCATACCGCGCCAATCGGGAGTGGTCAGCGAGCTGAGAGCGGAGATAGTCTTCGAGCCTGAGTATCGCAGCCCGGACGCCCTGCGGGGCATCGAGGGCTTCAGCCATCTGTGGCTCATATGGCAGTTTTCGGAGAATGTGCGGCAGGAGTTTTCCCCCACCGTGCGTCCGCCCAGACTGGGAGGCAATGTGCGCATGGGCGTATTCGCTACCCGCTCCCCATTCCGCCCTAATTCTCTGGGCCTCAGCTGTGTAAAGCTGGAGGGACTGAGAGAGACGGAAAACGGAACCGTTCTGACCGTCTCCGGCGCCGACCTCATGGACGGTACCCCCATATTCGACATAAAGCCCTATGTACCCTATGCCGACTGCAAACCGGAGGCGCTTTCGGGCTTTGCCCCCGACCCGGGCGGCACACTTCATGTGACCATCCCGGCAGAGCTTGAAGCACGAATCCCGGCAGATAAGCTTTCCGCTCTCCGGGGCGTTCTGGCGAACGATCCAAGACCCCGGTATCAGGCTGACCCGGAGCGTGTCTATGCCATGGAATTTGCCGGCATGGAGGTAAAATTCAGGGTGCGTGAGGATAGCCTGACCGTGACAGAGATAAGCTGAACGCCGGTCAATTGCAACTGCCTACTAAAGAACAGGGGATATGGAATCAACCTCTGCACTCTTTATTGAATAAAAATGATATAAAACTTTTTTGGAGGCAATCAAAAATGCTCAGCTTTCTTTCCGACTATACAGAGGGCGCACATCCCAAGGTGCTGGAGCACCTTATAGAACGCAATATGGTTACTCTGCCCGGCTACGGCAATGACGACGACACTGCCGCCGCCAAGGCCAGGATATGCAGGGCCTGCGGCAGAGACGACCTTCAGATCCAGTTTCTCACAGGCGGTACCCAGACAAATCAGGTGGCCATCGCCTCCATGCTCAAACCCTATCAGGGCGTTGTTGCCGCGCAGAGCGGTCATGTAGCTGTACACGAGGCCGGCGCTATCGAGCACTCCGGCCACAAGGTCATCACGCTCCCGTCTGTGAACGGTAAGATCAGCCCCCGCGACCTGAGGGAGTATATGAAGCGCTTCTACGCCGACGAGAGCTATGACCATATGGTGTATCCGGGCATGGTCTATATCACCCATCCCTCAGAGTACGGCACCCTTTATACAAAGGCAGAGCTCAGGGAGATCAGCGAAATATGCCACGAGTATGAAATGACTCTGTATCTTGACGGCGCACGGCTGGGCTACGGCCTTGTGAGCCCCGAGAACGAGCTGACGATGCAGGATATATGCGAATACACAGACCTTTTCTACATCGGCGGCACTAAGGTGGGCGCGCTGTGCGGCGAGGCACTCATTTTCACAAAGCAGAATATGCCCTATGCCTTCACCGCCATAATAAAGCAGAAGGGAGCACTGCTTGCCAAGATGCGGATCGTCTCCCAGCAGTTTGATGCGCTTTTTACCGACAACCTGTACTTCGAGATCGCCCGTTCCGCCATCGGATACGCAATGCAGATAAAGAAGGCCTTTACTGAGCACGGCTATGAGCTTTATATCGACTCACCCACAAACCAGCAGTTCTTCATCATGCCCAACAGCGACATTGAGGCACTGAGAGGCAAGGGCGCCGCTTTTGAGATATGGGAGCGGATAGACGACGACAAGTCCGCTGTTCGCTTCGTCACCAGCTGGAGCACCACTCAGGCACAGATAGACGGGCTTATCGCTCTGCTCTGAGCCTTAATAATGATGGCCGACCGGAGGAAATAAACTTCGGCCGGCATTCTTATTCATAGAAATTTATTGAATTTGGATAATATTGTGTTATACTATATGATTATGTAATTATATATGTTTTCTGGAGGCAAACAACAAAATGGCAAAAAAGCAGTTCAAGGCAGAATCCAAGCGTCTGTTGGACCTGATGATCAACTCTATCTACACCAACAAGGAAATATTCCTTCGCGAGATAATATCCAATGCGTCCGATGCAATAGACAAGCTGTGCTATCTGTCGCTTACCGACGACGGTGTGGGTCTGAGCCGTGAGGATTACCGTATCGACATTATCCCCGACAAGGAAGCACGCACGATCACCGTGCGCGACAACGGCATCGGTATGTCTATGGAGGAGTGCGAGAACAATCTGGGCGTTATCGCCAAGAGCGGCTCCTACGCATTCAAGGGCGAGATGGACTCTCAGAAGGCCGGGGGAGAGGATATCTCCATTATCGGTCAGTTCGGCGTGGGTTTTTACTCTGCGTTTATGGTGTCCGACAAGGTCACTGTCATTACCAGAAAGTACGGCGAAGAAAAGGGCGTCCGCTGGGAGAGCGCCGGTGCCGACGGCTATACTGTAACCGAGATCGACAAGGACACGGTGGGCACCGATGTCATCATGTATGTGAAGCCCGACACCGACGAGGAGATCTATGGCAGCTATCTTGAGGTGTGGAAGCTGAAGGCTCTCATCAAGAAGTATTCCGATTATGTGCGCTGGCCCATCAGGATGGATGTGGAGCATCAGGAGCGCTTTGAGACCGGCGAGAAGAACGATGACGGCTCCCCAAAATATGATTTCAGGATGGTCACCGAAAACGAGACCGTCAACAGCATGGTGCCTATCTGGCAGCGTTCCAAGAACGATGTGACCGACGATGACTGCATCGCCTGGTACAAGGAGAAGAGCCGCGACCAGAAGGATCCCTGCGCTCTGGTGCGCATCAATGCCGAGGGCTCTGTGAGCTATAAGGCCATGCTCTTTGTTCCCGGCGAGGAGAACAGGGCGTATTACGGCGAAAACAAGCAGGGCATCACCCTGTACTCCAACGGCGTTATGATAATGGAGAAGTGCGATAAGCTGGTACACGACTACTTTGAGTTTGTGCGCGGCGTTGTGGATTCTCCCGACCTGTCTCTGAACATCTCCCGTGAGCTTCTCCAGCATGACCGTCAGCTGAAGATCATCGGCCAGAATATCGAAAAGAAGATAAAGGGCGAGCTGGAAAAGATGATGAAGGACGACCGCCCCAAATACGAGGAGTTCTTCCGCAATTTCGGCACCGACCTTAAATGCGGAGTCTGCGACGAGTACGGCAGATTCAAGGACTTTTTGAGAGACCTGCTGGTATTCTACACCTCAGAGGAGCATCTGGTCACACTCAAGGAGTATGTGGAGAATATGCCCGAGAGCCAGAAGGCCATCTACTACGCCTCCTCCGACTCTGTAAAGCACGCTATGGCTCTTCCCCAGTGCGAGGAAGTGAAGAAGCGCGGTTATGAGCTCATTTACCTCACCAGCGCCCTTGACGAGATGGTGGTCGAGAACCTCCGCGAGCAGGACGGCAAGATGTTCTGCAATGTTGTGACCGACGATCTTGGCTTCGAGACCGAGGACGAGAAGAAGGCCGCCGAGGAGAGGGATATTGAGAACAAGGAATTTCTGGAGTTCGTGAAGGAAGCTGTCGGCGGTGATTTTACAAAGGTCACCCTGTCCCGAAAGCTGTCCTCCCAGCCCTGCTGCCTCACCACCGAGGGCGGTATCACTCTGGAGATGGAGAGATACTTCCGGGCAGGCCCCAGCGAGGAGATGCGCAAGCTCAGAGCAAACCGCGTTCTGGAGCTGAATCCCTCCCATCACGCCTATGAGGTGCTGAAGGAAGCATACGAAAACGACAAAGAGAAAGCCGGAAAGCTGTCGCTCATCATGGCCCGTATGGCGGAAATGCTGGCCGGCGCCGAGATCGATGATCCCGCAGCCTTTGTGGGGCTTGTGAGCGAGCTGTTCTGATACAGCTCTCCGATCAAAACCGCTGATCGGGCTTTAGTCGGAGCTCATATCGATCATCTGCAATAACATTACCACATCGGAGAAACTACAATGAAGCCAAGGCTGGGAATATACATCCACATACCCTTCTGTGCCAGCAAGTGCAGCTACTGCGATTTCTACTCCCTGCAGGGCTGCGACTATCTGATGCCCGACTATCAGGATGCGCTGCTGGAGCATATCCGGGAATCATCCCGGAATATATGCCAGTACGAGGTGGACAGTATCTATTTCGGCGGCGGCACACCCAGCTACTACGGTGCAAACCGTATTCTGGACATTTTCGATGAATTGAAGCTCAACGGCAATGTTCGTCTGGATGCGGAGGTCACGGTGGAGTGCAACCCCGATTCCGTTTCTCTTGAGGCTCTGAAGCTGATGCGTCAGGAGGGTGTGAACCGCATCTCTCTGGGTGTTCAGGCGTCAGACAACAACCTGCTGAAGCTTATAGGCCGCCGTCATAATTTCCAGCAGGCGCAGAAGGCCGTGGCAGACGCCAGAAAGGCCGGCTTTGAGAATATCAGTGTTGACCTGATGTACGGCCTGCCCAGCCAGACCGGCGCCGACTGGGCCGAGACACTGGCTCAGATCGTGACTCTGCATCCGGAGCACATCTCCTGCTACGGCCTGAAGCTGGAGCCGGGGACCAGAATGTACAAGGAATACCGGGATTCCGAGCTGCTCCCAGATGACGACGAGCAGGCAGATATGTACTCCTATGCCGCCGAGATGCTGGAGCGCTACGGTTACAGACAGTACGAGATCTCCAATTTCGCCGTTCCCGGCTTTGAATCAAAGCACAATCTGAAATACTGGAATCTTGACGACTATATGTCTTTCGGCCCGGGAGCCCATTCGTGTATCGGCAATCTGCGCTACAGCTTCGTGAAGGATATAAAGGAATACATCTACGGTGTGGGGCGTAAGATAAGCATAATCGACGAGTACCAGACCGTGGACCCGCTGGAGCGGGCTACTGAGTATATCATGCTGGGTATGCGCACCTCCCGGGGCATCTCCGAGAGGGATTACCGTATGCGCTGCCAGTGCGACTGGAAGCCTGTGGAGCTGGTGCTGAAGGCGTTCCGGGATAAGGGTTGGACAGAGCTGACCGGCGACCGGTGGCATTTCACCGTACCCGGATTTCTCATCTCCAACACCCTCATAGGGATACTCCTTGAGACCCAGACCGCCGGACGGACAGAGGGCGTTTCATGGGTGAACGACCCGGATAGGGTGATGCAGTCCGTGAAGCTTCCCAAGGGCGAGGAAGAAATATTTGAAGAGATGTACGGCAAAGGCCGCAACAAATAATTGACCGTGGCAGCACGGTGCAGAGCTGAGGTTTAACGCTTGACTGACGAAAATAAAAATCTGAATAATACGGAAAACGAGGATTTCTGGACATCCCTTGACCGGAACAGCTGGAATATGGATATTCCGGAGGACGATCTCCGGCCGTCCGGAGAGCCGTCTGCTCCGACCCGTGAGGATAAAACGCCTGCTCCCGCGAAAAAACAGCCGGCGTCCCATGTGACCAAAAGAGCCGACGACAGCATATCTGAGGACGATCCCTTCTGGCAGCTTTCCGACAGACCCAAGGCGGCGCAGAAGGAGAAAGCTCCTGAGGCAGATAAACCGTCCGGCTCATGGAGCGCAGCGGAGGAGCCGAGGATGCCCGAGGAGAAAAAGCCCCGCAGCCATAAGGGCCTGAAGCTCACTCTGGTAATAGTGGGCGTGGTGCTGGCGCTGATACTGGGTATTATGCTCGCCGGCGGCTGGGCCGTGACATACAGCGCCCAGATCTACCCCAATGTGTATGTGGATGGCGTGTTCGTGGGGGGCAGGACTCCACAGGAGGCCGATGCCATTCTGCGGCAGAATGGCTGGGACGAACAGGCCTCCAGGGTGCTGACCGTCACCTTGCCCGGAGATGTGAGCTATCAGGTCGAATATTGCCGCTCCGGTGAAAAAATGAGCCGGCAGCAGGCTGTGGATGCGGCCTATGCCTACGGCCACAGCGGCGGCTGGATAGGAAACCTGTGGAAGTTCATAATCAATTATCTGGCCCCCGTGGATGCGGCACTGGATAACAGGCAGCTGGATAAGGATTATATCGCCTCCTGCACCGCTCAGGGTGTGGAGAAGATGAAGTCCGCCACAGCCGATGCGGGCTACAGGACGGATGAGACAGCAAAGACGCTCACCCTGACAAAGGGTGCGGGCAGGCTTGTTGTTAAAGAGGATGAACTGAACACCGCGATAGCCAATGCCCTTGAAAAGGATCAGTCCGAGCTGCGGTGGGACAACATCGTGGGAACTCTGGACGCTCCCGATTTTCAGGCTCTTCATGACGAGGTGGCCGTTGAGCCCGCAGACGCATATTTTGACGAGGGCTTTGAGATCGTCAGGGAGCAGATCGGCGTTGATTTCGATGTCGATGAGGCAAAGCGTCTGTGGAGCAGCGCCGCTCCCGGCAGCCCCGTGGTCATTCCTCTTACCGTAACCGCGCCCTCCGTTACGGCTGACGGCCTGAGCACCATGCTTTACAAGGACAAGCTGGGAAGTCAGACCACAAGCTTCCTGTGGAGCTCCGACAACCGGATCAGCAATATTAATCTTGCCGCCTCAAAGCTTGACGGTATCGTTCTGCTTCCGGGCGAGACTCTTTCCTACAATGAGACCGTCGGCCAGCGCACCGAGGAGACAGGCTTCCTTGAGGCCTCGGCGTATTCTGACGGTCAGGTAATAGAGGCGATAGGCGGAGGCATCTGTCAGGTGTCCTCGACCCTGTACTGCGCCGAGATGTTTGCAAATCTGAAGACCGTCTCCCGCACGAACCATTATTTCAAAGTGGATTATCTTGATTATGGCCTTGACGCAACTGTCAGCTGGACAAAGCCGGATTTCAAGTTCCAGAACAACCGCAGCTATCCCGTAAAGATCGCGGCCTACTGCGACAACGACGAGAAGACTCTCACGATCGAGATCTGGGGCACCGATGAGGATGGGACCTATGTGGAGCTGCGCCATACCTCCACAAATGTCTATGACGAGGAATATACCGATGTTCACATCGGCTACACCGTCGTGACATACAGGCAGATCTATTCCTCCGACGGCACATTCATGTATGAGACCGCCGAGCCCGGAGGAGTGTATTACTTCCATGATGAGGACATCGAATGGCCCAAGGGAGTGACCGGCAGAGAGCTTCTTATACAGTACTGACGAAACAGGACAGCACATATTTTTTGGAATAGGAGAAAAACCATGGAGAAGAAGACATTTTATATCACTACCCCTATCTATTACCCATCTGACAAGCTGCACATCGGCCATACCTACTGCACTGTGGCAACAGACGCTATCGCCAGATACAAGAGACTGCGCGGCTATGATGTGATGTTCCTCACCGGTACTGACGAGCACGGCCAGAAGATCGAGGAAAAGGCCAGGGCCGCAGGCGTCACACCTCAGGAATTTGTGGACAGGATAGTTACCGGAGAAAACGGCATTCTGGATCTGTGGAAGCTGATGAACATCTCCAACGACCGCTTTATCCGTACCACTGACGACTACCATGTGGAGTCGATCCAGCGAATCTTCAAGAAGATGTACGATAAGGGTGATATTTATAAGGGAGCATATAAGGGCAAGTACTGCACTCCCTGTGAGAGCTTCTGGACCGAGAGCCAGCTGAAGGACGGTATGTGCCCCGACTGCGGACGGCCCGTTCACGATGCCGAGGAGGAGGCATACTTCTTCCGCCTCTCCAAGTACGCAAAGCCTGTACAGGATCTGCTGGAGTCCGGCACCTTCCTCACTCCTCCCTCCCGCGTCAACGAGATGATAAACAACTTCATAAAGCCGGGTCTTGAGGATCTGTGCGTCTCCCGCACCAGCTTCTCCTGGGGCGTGCCTGTGGACTTTGTCCCGGGCCATGTGGTGTATGTGTGGGTGGATGCTCTGTCCAACTACATCACCGCTCTCGGCTATCTGAACGACAGGTACGACGATTTTGACAGGTACTGGCCCGCGGATGTACACATCGTAGGCAAGGAGATCGTCCGCTTCCATTCCATCATCTGGCCCGCTATGCTCATGAGCATGGAGGTCCCTGTGCCCAAGCGTGTTTACGGCCACGGATGGCTTGTCATAGACGGCGGCAAGGTCTCCAAGTCCAAGGCCAACAACTCCGCCAATGTCATTGATCCCTACATTCTCTCCAGGTATTTCGGCGTGGATGCCCTGCGCTTTTTCCTGCTTCGCACCTTCCCCTTCGGCTCCGACGGCACCTTCTCCAACGAGCTTCTGATCTCTACCGTCAATACCGACCTTGCGAATGATCTGGGCAACCTTGTCTCCCGCACTGCCGCAATGGTGGAGAAGTATTTCGGCGGAGTCGTGCCCGCAGAGCGCACCGCAGATGCTCTGGACGATGAGCTTCTGGCCATGATAAAGGCCGCCCCCGGGAAGTATGCCGCCCAGATGGATGAGTTCCAGCTCCATGTGGCTCTGGAAGAGGTATTCAGGCTCATCCAGCGCGCCAATAAGTATATCGACGAGACCACCCCCTGGATCCTTGCAAAGACCGAGGAAGGCAAGGGCAGACTTGCGGCTGTGATGTACAATCTGCTCGAGGCTCTGCGCGTGGCTCTCATTATGCTCACTCCCTTTATGCCCGAGACCTGCGCCAAGGCACTGGATCAGATCGGCGCACCCGAGCAGGCCCGTACATGGGAGAGCCTGTCGGCCTCAATGCCCGAGGGCGTTACCGTCCGAAAGGGCGAGACCCTCTTCCCGAGACTGGATCCGGTCAAGGCGGTGGAGGAGCTCACGGAGCTTGCCGCGAAGGCAAAGGGACCCCAGGTGAAGTATGAGCCTGTTGCCCCCGATGTGACTATCGACGATTTTGCAAAGTGCGATATGCGCGTGTGCAAGGTGCTCTCCTGCGAGGCGGTGAAAAAGTCCGATAAGCTTCTTAGGTTCTCTCTGGATGACGGAAGCGGCGCTCCTCGCCAGATCCTCTCCGGAATACACAAATTCTACGAGCCCGAACAGCTTGTGGGCAAGACCGTGGTGGCTATCCTGAACCTGCCTCCCAGAAAGATGATGGGTCAGGAGTCCAACGGTATGCTTCTCTCCGCTCTGCGCGAGGTTGACGGCAAGGAGGAGCTGCATCTTGTGATGCTGGATGACTCTGTTCCCGCCGGGGCAAAGCTCTGCTGATAATATAGCCGACAAAACAGACAAAAACTGAGCTGCGGGTCACCCCACAGCTCAGTTTTCATATGATATATAGGAGTTAATATGAAAGCTGCGCTTCCATATTAATGATTATAATAATCTCCCGTTCCTCGCCGCTTACGCGGCAACCGGAACGGATGAGAAAAATTCCCATGCGCACCGAGCTTTCATTTAATGTTATGCGCGTTAAAGCGCATGGGAATTTGGTATTGTATGCCTATTTTTGCAGTGTCAGCTTTGCAGCAGTGCTGTACACTGTCTTTCCGCTGCTGTCTGTTATTTTGCAGCGGTAGCTCCGTCCGTCATTGGATGCATTCACGGGTACCTTCAGCGTCGGTGTGGTGGATCCGCTCAGACCGCTGTCTCCCCATGAAGTATCGCCCTTCTTCTGATACTGCCACTGATATTGCAGTCCGCTTCCTGCTACCGCCACCGTAAAGCTTGCCGTGCTTCCCGCGCTACCCGTGTAGTCCTTCGGCTGTTCGGTGATGCTCAGACCTCCCACAGTCAGCTTTGCGGCATTGCTGTACACTGTCATTCCGCTGCTGTCTGTTACCTTGCAGCGGTAGCTTCGTCCGTCATTGGATGCATTCACGGGTACCTTCAGTGTCGTCGTGGTGG
>JAZUJF010000072.1:0-2266 GCA_045642585.1 Candidatus Limivicinus sp. | reverse complement strand
CTGTCCCCTCCAGCGGTGTCAAGATCACTGTGAATACTCACGCACATCAGTACAGCGTGACCGTCAATGACAGCAATGTGAATTGCCCCGCCACCGCGGCGGCAGGTGAGACCGTCACCGTCACTGCCAAGGAAGGCTATGTTCTCAACGGCATGACCGCCCAGACCGTTACCACCAAGCAGAACATCCCTGTCAGCAATAACTCCTTCACCATGCCCACCGAGGATGTGGCAGTAACAGCCATCGTGAACGTCGAGTAATTTGCTCCCATATGTTCGGGACAAGAGAGATATATCGATCGAGTCCTAAATAAATCAGTCCCCCTAAGCCCTCCGGAGCCGTAAAAAGCCCCGGGGGGCATTTTTTGCACAATGCAAACCTTCTTCTTTGGAGAAGGTGGCGCGGGCGGCGGGCGATAATGCTCGACTACACAAATATTACAGCGTCCGCCCGTGACGGATGAGGTCCCGCGAGCGCCGTCGCATTAATATCGTCCGTAGAATAAGGTTTGAATGGTGTATGATCGGCCAAATATATGAAAAGGGACACAGATTTCTCCGTGTCCCTTTGATGTATACATTGATGCAGAGCTTTAACGGTTAACTACCGTGAGGAGCGGGTATTGAGAATTGCCACAGAGCCAAGGATAAAGACTATTCCCAGAACGGATGCGAGGCTAAGCGGTTCCCTGTAAAATATAACACCCACGACGGTTGCCACAAGAGGCTCGACCGTGGCGATGATCGCGGCCTTTCCGGCATCGACTGTCTCAAGACCCATGGTGTAGCAGAGGTAAGGGATGAATACTGTGAGGATACCGGAGAGAATGGACAGCCCCACGAAGCGCCATATGCCTTGACCGGAATTTGCCGAGGCAATGATGCCGGAATTGAGACACAGCAGGAGCGCGCCAATGGCGGCAACCGTAAAGACAACTGTGGTAACGGTGACGGAGGAGTATTTCTTCAATGCCACCGTGCCGAGGATCGAATACAGGCCGTAGCCCAGTCCCGCGCCCAGACCCACAAGAACACCTGTGGGAGTCAATCCGCTGCCGCCGACCCCGGACACAAGAACGCAGCCGACAAATGACCCGGCCAGCGCCAGAAGCCGGAGCTTTGTAAGCTTTTCCCGGAAAAACAGGCAGGACATCAGCATCACCCATATGGGGGATGTGTACAGCAGCACCGCCGCCGCCGACAGAGACATCATTCTTATTGCCGTAAAGTAGCAGACAGTAAAGAACAGTATGCTGCCAAAGCCCATAGCGATGAACAGCGGCATATCCCGGAGCTTCGGCAGCGGTACTCCCGGCTCAAGGATCAGCTTCAGAATTATGAAGGCCGGGACCGCCGATACAAGTCTGATACAGACGATCTGCATGGAATTCAATCCGTAATCCGCAAGCCCCCTGACGAACAGACCCATCATTCCCCAGAGAACGGCCGCGATGATTATCAGTACAGGCCCTCCGAAAGTATTCTTATTTTTCATTATTTACCCCTATGGCACCACCGCATAATACGCCTGCGGCATCTACCGGATAAAATGTGCCCTTATTTAGTCACTTTTTTTTGCAATACACAAAGTATTCCTGCGAAAAAGTGCCGTCATCAGAACCCATTTTCTCTCGGTATCTGCTCTTGCCGCATTATGCGGTGTTGCCCTATATATGTTATTTCCCCCGGAGCCTTCTCCTGCGCCTTGCTATGTATCGCTCAAGCTCGCCGGATGAGATAAATTCAGCCAGCACATACTGCTCAAAGACAGGCACGGTACAGGAATAAAAGTCCAGCCTTTGGTGATACTCATCCATAAGATACCCGGGCAGCACCATATACGCGGTGCGAATGGCGGGAGCCAGAGTCTTTGTGAACGTATTGAGATATATGACCCGCTCGGGCGCAAGGGACAGGAGAGTATCCGCCTGCTTTGACGGGGCGGCAAACTCCGCGTCATAGTCATCCTCTATGAGATACGCACCCCGCGTCTGCGCCCAGCGCACATACTCATGGCGCTTGGAGGCCGTGGCGGTGACCATGCTGGGATAGCTGGAAAAGGGGGTCACATGGAGCACATCGGCCCGACTCTCCTCCAGCGCCCGGGACAGAATACCGTCCGCGCCCATGGGGAGCTTTTCACAGCGGGCGCCGTTACTCTCATACACCCGCTCTATCGTCCGGTAGCAGGGGTCCTCAAGGCCGTAGAGTCTGTCCCTGCCCAGGAGCTGAACGATCAGAGAATACAGATATTCGGCGCCGGAGCC
>JAZUJF010000071.1:0-3121 GCA_045642585.1 Candidatus Limivicinus sp. | reverse complement strand
GGTCACAGATGCAGGTCATCTCTGCCTGCAGCAGCCCCTCCAGCTTGAGAACGCCGGCTTCGTTATAAACCCGGCCTTCGGCATAAGGCTTGCCTTTATACTCTTTGATCGACGGGAAATCCAGACCCTCGGTTTCCAGCTTGCACTCAAAGGGAACAGAGCCGCCGGGTATCTCGATTATTTCTCTCAGATTAAGCCGCATAAACAGCACCTCGCTCAGTCGCCCTAATATTATAGTGTACTTGTCAAGACTTGTCAACCTTATTTTTATATAGTATAATGCAAAAAAAGCTGTGTCGGGAAAGGATTTTTTGTATCAAATGAAAGAGCTGACCGTCAGAGAAAATGACTCCGGGCAGCGGCTTGACCGCTTTGTGGGCAAGGCGGTCCCCCTGCTGCCCGAATCGCTCCTGCAAAAGTACATCCGTCTCAAGCGCATCAAGCTCAACGGCAAGGGTGCCAAGCGCGACACCCGCCTGAACAGGGGCGATACGCTGCAGCTTTATATAAACGATGAGTTCTTTGAAAAGCCCCGGGAGGAGAACTCCTATCTGAAGGTCGGCACGCCCCGCCTCACCATTGTTTATGAGGACGATAACATTCTGCTGTTGGATAAAAAGCCGGGCGTTCTCTGTCACAGTGCCGGCGTATGGGATTATAACACACTGATCGCCAATGTCCAGGCCTATATGGCGCAAAAGGGAGAGTGGAAGCCCAAAGAGGAAAACTCTTTTGCTCCCGCCCTCTGCAACCGGATCGACCGCAACACCGGCGGTATCGTCATTGCCGCCAAAAACGCCGAGGCGCTGCGGATCCTCAACGAAAAAATAAAGGACCGTGAGATAGAAAAGTACTATCTCTGCGCTGTGCAGGGCAAGCCGCGCCCCGCCTCCGGCAGACTTGAAAACTTCCTTTTCAAGGACGAGAGGAAGAACCAGGTATATGTCAAGGACAGACCGGAGCCCGGTGCCCGCACGGCCGTGACCGAATACCGGCTGCTGTGCAGCAAGGGGGCGCTGTCGCTGGTGGAATGTCACCTGCTCACCGGTCGTACCCATCAGATCCGCGTGCAGATGTCTCACGCCGGCTGGCCTCTGCTGGGCGACGGCAAGTACGGCAGTGAACGCTTCAACAAAGGCTACGGGGAAAAGGGGCAGGCACTCTATTCCTACCGGCTGCGCTTCGCCTTCCCCACCGACGCCGGTATGCTCAACTACCTGCGGGGCAAAGAGTTCAAGGTAAAGCAGGTTGACTTTGCCGAAAAATATTTCGGCGTTACCGATCTGGATTTTGATTAAATTTGATTAAAATAGAGGCATACGAAAATGTTAAAGCTGCTGATAAAGTCCTTCATCAAGGACAGTGAGAATGTGAGCGACCCAAAGGTGCGCGGCGCTTACGGCACGCTCTGCTCCGTTTACGGTATTTTTCTGAATGTGATCCTGTTCGCCGGGAAATATTTTGCCGGTCTCATCTCCGGCTCCGTCGCCATCATCGCCGACGCCTTCAACAATCTGGCAGACGCAGGCTCATCCGTCATCACGCTCTTGGGCTTTGCCATCTCCAACCGCAAGCCCGATCCGGATCACCCCTTCGGTCACGGACGTGTGGAATATCTGACCGGTCTCGCCCTGTCCGTGCTGATCATCGTCATGGGTGTGGAGCTGGGAAAGAGCTCCTTTGAAAAGATCCTCCATCCCGAACCCATTGAGGTGGGGCTGCTTCCCGCGCTGATCCTCGTCGCCTCCATCGCAGTCAAGTTCTATATGTCCATGTATAACCGCTCGGTGGGTAAAAAGATCAATTCCGCCGCCATGCAGGCCACCGCCGCCGATGCGCTGTCCGACTCTGTGTCCACCGCTGTTGTTCTCCTGTCTATGATCGTGACATGGATATTCAAGATCAACATTGATGCCTACGCCGGCTTCGCGGTTGCCCTGTTCATCATTTATGCCGGCTTCAACGCAACGAAAGAAACTCTCGCTCCCCTGCTCGGACAGGCTCCGGATGAGGAGCTTGTCAGCGGGATCCGGGAGACTGTGCTCTCTCACCCCGAGATCCACGGCATCCATGACATGATCATCCACGATTACGGCCCCGGCCGCACCTATGTCACCCTCCATGCCGAGGTGGACGGGCATGAGGACGTGTTCAGACTGCACGATGTAATTGACAACATTGAAGTGGAGATCATGAAAAAGCACGGCATCCACGCCACCATACATCTTGACCCCATTGATCTGACGAACGCCGATCTCATGCAGCTGAGAGAGGATATTGAGAAGGATATCCAGGCGAAATACCCGCAGGTCAGCATCCATGACTTTCGTATGGTGCCGGGTCCCACGCACACCAACCTCATCTTCGACGCCCTCGCTCCCTTTGATCTGAAGCTCAGGGATGCGGAGCTGGCAAGAGAGATCCGCCATATCGTGCAGGACAAGCGGGAAAACTACTTTGCCGTCATAACCATAGACAGAAGCTATATAAAGTAAATGATCTGATTGAAAAGAGGCAGGGTGTTCATTATCAGCCCCTGCCTCTTATTTATTTTTATCCGCGCAGCTCGGCTCCGTCTTCATACACGCCGCGGCAGGAGTGGGTCATGATTCCCGTATTGCCGTCCTCCCCGTTATCATGGATGATGCATTGTTCAAAGCGGACGTCAAAGCACTCTGAAAAGTATGCGGCAGAGTAGCTGCAGTCATATATCTCCGTCTCATCGATTCTCATGCCTTCGCATTTATCCCCGGTTATGCCGACGATCCCGCAGCCGTATAGTGAGCACTTTTCAACACGGGTCGCATCGCAGAGGCAGAAATACAGTACTCCTCCGGAGCAGGTTCCGGGCTCCTCGGTGTGCCCGGCGGTGAAGCCGGACAGGGTGATCCCGGCGCAGTCCTTAAAGAACAGCACATCCGCATAGCGGGGCTCTGCCGTGATTGTCACCTTGTCTGCGCCGCCCGCCATGATCGTAAGATCCTGCACATCGTGTATCGCCAGTGCCGGACCGTCAAAGCATTCGTCCCAGCGGAAATAATCCGTGGCGTAGCTGCCATAGCCGGTGGCCGTGCTGAGATCGTACACGCCGTCCTCCAGATAGATCTTCGTGTCCGGGCCG
>JAZUJF010000070.1:0-5774 GCA_045642585.1 Candidatus Limivicinus sp. | reverse complement strand
AGTTGGCAGACCGCACCCTCATTATAGCAAAAGGAGTTTTTATTTCTTCCCTATCGCTTAAGCTCTCCCGAACCACGCGTCTGACGCGTGGTTTTCGTATACAAGAAAAAGCCCCGAAAACCTGGTGTTTTCGAGGCTTTTGAGCGTTTTAAAAGAGAAATTATCTCTTGCTGAACTGAGGTGCGCGGCGGGCGGCCTTGGGACCGTACTTTTTGCGCTCCTTCATTCTGGGGTCACGAGTCAGGAAGCCGGCAGCCTTCAGGGGTGCACGGTAGCTGTCATCGACCAGAAGAAGAGCACGGGAGATGCCGTGACGGATAGCGCCGGCCTGACCGGAAACGCCGCCGCCTGCGACAGTTGCCTCAACATCCATCTTACCCATAGTTGCGGTCGCAACCAGAGGCTGACGAACGATGAGCTTGAGGGTCTCGAGACCGAAGTAATCGTCGATATCGCGGCCGTTGATGGTGATAGCGCCGGTTCCGTTGGGGATGAGGTGAACGCGGGCGATAGAGGACTTTCTGCGTCCGGTGCCGTACATATAGGGCTTCTTGCACTTATAAGTTGCCATATTCATTTACCTCCTATCAGCGATCCCAGACTTCGGGCTTCTGTGCTGCGTGGGTGTGCTCTGCACCTGCGAAGATACGCAGACGGCCAAGCTGCCACTGTGCGATGGTGTTCTTCTGGAGCATTCCGCGGACAGCCAGACGCATTGCCAGCTCGGGCTTCTTCTCCATCAGGGTCTTGTACTTGGTCTCTTTCAGGCCGCCGGGGAAACCGGAATGAGTTCTGTAATACTTCTGCTCCAGCTTTTTGCCGGTGAGAACTGCCTGCT
Source organism: Candidatus Limivicinus sp. (assembly GCA_045642585.1). Taxonomy (GTDB): domain Bacteria; phylum Bacillota; class Clostridia; order Oscillospirales; family Oscillospiraceae; genus Limivicinus. Next base: position 4,936 of record JAZUJF010000070.1, on the reverse strand, counting down.
TTGCGTTGATGATGATAACATAGTCACCGCAGTCAACATTGGGAGTGTAATCGGTCTTCAGCTTGCCGCGGAGAAGATCGGCCGCGAGAGCGGCGGTCTTGCCCATAGGCTTGCCGGCTGCATCAAGGACGTACCACTTGCGCTGTACGCTCTCCTTGGTTACCATAGTAGTGGACATAGTCTTGCCTCCATATAGAATTAAATGTTTTGACATTTCAGGCATCTGATATTATTATTTTCCTCAGACGCGCTCCACTTTTATATCACAGGGTATTCACTCTGTCAACAGCTTTTTTAATTCTGATTTTAGAAACTCTTAAAAGCTCTCAAAAGCTCGTTAATTCTTCCAAAAACTTATTTTCGATTTTTCTTTTTTCAGAGGTTTTTCTATGGACAAGCTTCTCAATGAGTTTACAGGCACAGTCCGCCGGGCCGTTGATGACTACGACATGATACAGGAGGGCGACCGTATTGCCGTCGGAGTGTCCGGAGGCAAGGACAGTATGCTGCTCCTTCTGGCGTTAAATCACCTGAAAAGCTTCTATCCCAGACACTTTGAGGTGGAGGCGATCACCGTGGAGCTGGGCTTCGAGGGCATGGATTTTACCCCGGTCAGGCAGCTGTGCGGGGAGCTCGGCATCCCTTATGCCTGCCTCAGGACCGACATAAAGGAGATCGTCTTTGATGTGCGCAGGGAGGAAAACCCCTGCTCGCTCTGCGCCAAAATGCGCCGCGGCGCCCTCAACGATGCCATAAGGGAGCGGGGTATCAAAAAGCTTGCCCTTGGCCATCACTTTGACGATGCGGTCGAGACATATATGATGAGCCTGCTGTTCGAGGGCAGGATCAGCTGCTTCCGCCCGGTGACATTTCTTGACCGCTCCGGTGTTACCCAGATCCGCCCCCTCATATACTGCGGCGAGCAGAAAATAGCCAATGCGGCATCGGCTCTGAACATCCCCATTGTTGAAAACCCCTGCCCCCAGGACAAGGGCAGCAAGCGGTATGAGATAAAGCAGATGCTCTCCGTCATGTGCAGGGATTACCCGGACATGAAGAGCAAGATATTCGGCGCTATGCAGCGTATGCCTCTGCCGGGCTGGGAGCCCAAGGCAAACCGGAGGTCGGGAGAGGGCAAATAAACATACGCTGCGGATATTGAATTGACGGAAACAGTATGGTAGAATGATTCATTAGAGATCATGAATACATAAGGAGCTGTTACATATATGAAATTAGGTATCGTCGGTCTGCCCAATGTGGGAAAGACAACTCTGTTTAACGCTCTCACCGGTTCCAGGGCCGAGACCAGCACATACGCCATCTCCGGGGCAAAGCCCAATATCGGCAACGCCAAGGTGCCCGATGAACGCCTCGACTGGTTGGCAGAGTACTATCATCCCAAGAAGTACACCCCCGCCACCATAGAGTTCGTGGATGTGGCAGGCGTCAATCCCGGCGGCGGCAAGAGCAATGAGGTCTTTCAGTCCATCCGTCAGACCGATGCCATAGTCCATGTAGTCAGATGCTTTGACAACGACGAGATATTCCTTGAGCCTGCTGACGCAAAGCGGGACGCCGAGGCGCTGGATCTGGAAATGATCCTGGCCGACATGGAGCTGGTGGAGCGCAGACTTGAGAGGGCGAAAAAGAACGCCAAGAGCGGCGACAAGAAATACAAGCGCGAGTGCGAGATGTGCCAGTCTCTTATAAACCATCTTACCGACGGCAAGCCCGCGCGGGATTACCCGTTTACAGAGGAAGATGCGGACATTCTGAATGACGGCGGCCTTATGACGGTAAAGCCTGTCATCTATGCCGCAAACCTTGACGAGGACGGCATGATGAACCCCGAGGGCAACAAATGCTATATGGAGCTTAAAGCACTGGCCGACAGTCAGGGCGCCGCGGTCCTCCCCGTTGCCGCAAAATTCGAGGAGGATATTTCCGAGATGGAGCCGGAGGACGCCAGAATGTTCATGGAGGACATTGGCCTTACCGAGACCGGGCTTTCAAGACTTATCCGCACCTCCTACGACCTGCTGGGATACATATCCTTCCTTACGGCGGGAGAGGACGATGTCCACGCGTGGACGATCGTGCGCGGCACCAAGGCACCCAAGGCCGCCGGAAAGGTACACACCGATATTGAGCGCGGCTTTATCCGGGCCGAGATCGTGGCTTTTGAGGATCTGAAGGCCTGCGGCAGCATGAACGCCGCCAAGGAAAAGGGACTTTTCCGTCTTGAGGGCAAGGACTATGTTATGCAGGACGGCGACATCACCAACTTCCGCTTCAATATCTGAGCGTTATATTATAATAGTAAGGCATTCTTTATCAATATCGGTCTTGCTTGACATCCCGCAGTTGACATTTCGCTGAAAATATGATAGAAATACTCCCGTAACAGGGAGTAGCTTCGCCGTTTTTTCGGCGCTGTCGGGTCGTCATCTCAACCTGAGTGATCGGGTTCGGCCCCCCGGATACTTATACCTGATCTTCAAAAAGATCTGATCTGAAGATCGGTACTATGTATTTAGCAAGACTTTTACGGCTCACGGGCTGTAAAGGTCTTTTTTATGTCTTAGTATATTTATGAGAGAGAAGGAAAGAAATGGACGAACAAGTATGCAGGAGTTTTTTACTGAAGACCGGAAGTATTGCCGCACTCGTTCTGATTGCAGTCGCTTTTGGTAAATACCTTCTGGGGCCGCTTACGCCGTTTCTGATCGCGCTTGTGATCGCGGCGCTGCTGCAGGTTCCGGTAAAGTGGATGATGAGAAAGCTGAAGATGAACTCGGGTCTCGCGTCCACTATCGCTGTCATTCTGGTATATGTGATAGCAGTGGGGATCGTGCTGCTGCTCATTATCGGGCTGCTCTCCGCGGCTATCGACTGGGCATCCGGTCTGCCTGAGATGTTTGAGACCGTGGTACAGCCGTGGATAGAATCCCTGTCAGAAAGGATCCCGGCGTTCCTCAACAACATCAATCCCAATTTTGCAGCCTATGTGGATGCTATGCTCCCGGATGTGCTCTCCAGCATGGGCAGAACGATCATGTCCTTCTCCGTGTCTCTTGTGACATGGGCATCCTCCGTCGGCACCAAGCTGCCCGGCGCTATGATGGCGGCGGTGATCTGCGTAATCGCCACCGTGTTCTGCACATCCGACTATGACACTGTTACCGGCTGGATATATTCAAAGCTGCCGAAAAAGACGCAGCATATTCTGACCCAGGGCAAGATCGCCGCCTGGGATATAGTGGTGAACTTTGCCAAGTCCTATCTGCTCATCATGCTCATAACCTTCGCTGAGATCGCCATAGGTCTGCTTATTATCGGCTTTGACAATGCGTTCTTCATTGCCGCCATTATTGCACTGTTTGACATATTGCCCATAGTTGGCTCGGGCATGATACTGCTGCCCTGGACGATATACAAGTTCGTGCAGCATGAAATCGGAAAAGGCATAGGCCTTCTGATCCTGTATCTGTTCGTTGTGATCTTCCGCGAGATCATTGAGCCGAGGATCGTGGGCAAAAAGGTGGGGCTGCATCCCCTGGCTACCCTGCTTTGTATGTGGCTTGGCATCAAGGTGATAGGAGGCATAGGCATTTTCGCCCTGCCCATATTTGTTCTTATTGTAAAGGATCTGAAAGACGGCGGATATCTCAACGGACTGTTTGCAGGTGTTCCCGCGGAAGAATCAGCGGCTCAGAATGCCGAAAAACCGGCGCAGGATCTCGAAACGGAGGAAGCAACTTGAAATTCTATTGCGAAGAAACCAAAGCTGTCCTTGAAGAGCTGAAAACCACCGACAGGGGTCTTTCACAGCAGGAGGCTCAGGAGCGGCTTGAACGCAACGGCAAAAACAAGCTGAAGGAGGCGGAGAAGGAGAGCCTTTTCCGAAAGTTCCTGAACTCACTTGCCGACCCCATGATCATTATGCTCATCGCGGCCGCGTTCATTCAGGCCGTGGTGACCCTCCTTGAGGGCAGGGGCGAGGCGGCACTGAAGGATTTTGCGGATGTGTTCGTCATCCTCGTGGTGGTCGTCATCAATACCGTCATGAGCCTTGTTCAGGAGAGCAAGGCCGAGGCCGCCATGGATGCGCTCATGCAGATGACGGCGGCCACCTCCCGCGTATACCGCGACGGACAGATCCGGGTCATCAGGAGCGAGGACATAGTTACAGGCGATGTACTGAACCTTGAAGCGGGCGATGCTATCCCTGCCGACTGCCGTGTTCTTGAATCCTACTCCTTGAAGGCAGAGGAGGCCGCCCTCACAGGCGAATCCGTGCCTGTCGGGAAGATAATCGATGTGCTCTACTGCCGTGAAAACGGGGATGTGGCTCTGGGCGATCGGAAGAATATGCTCTATTCCGGCTCCACCGTGGTCTATGGCCGCGGCAAGGCAGTGGTAACCGCTGTGGGCATGGATACCGAGATGGGCAAGATCGCCGAGGCTCTGTCCGATTCCGAGAAGGAGCAGACCCCTCTGCAGAAGAAGATGGCAGAGCTGTCCGCTTTCCTTACAAAGCTGGTTCTGGCCATATGCTGCATCGTATTTGCCGTGGGAATCGTTGAGTCCGTCATACTCTCAAACCAGCCTTTCTCCCTCCAGCTTCTCACAAGTGCCGGACTTGACACCTTTATCGCCGCTATCGCCCTTGCGGTCGCGGCCATTCCCGAGGGACTGCCGGCTGTGGTGACGATAATCCTCTCAATAGGCGTCACCGCCATGAGCAGGCGTCAGGCCCTTATCCGCAAGCTCACCGCCGTTGAGACTCTGGGCTGCACCCAGATAATCTGCTCCGATAAGACCGGTACACTGACCCAGAACAAGATGACTGTGGTGGATGAGTTCACCGGCGATAAGGAGCTACTGGCAAAGGCCATGTGCCTGTGCTCGGGGGCGGAGATCGCCCCGGGGG
>JAZUJF010000069.1:0-6618 GCA_045642585.1 Candidatus Limivicinus sp. | reverse complement strand
CACTGTCGCATATAAGCTGCACAAGGGCGGGATAAATGGCCGTGCGCTTGTGTCCCAGAGGCTTCAGGAGCTCATATCCGTCCATAACACCGCCCAGCTTTGCTCCGGCGGCCCCACCGCAGGCAACGATGAGATGATCGCAATCCAGACTGTCTGTATCGGTGATAACGGTGAAGCCCTCTCCGTTTTTCTTTATCTCTCTCACACATCGGCCGCAGCACAGCTCAACACCGGCTCTGTCCAGAGCGAAGCGCAGCACATCCACTACGGAGTTGGCGGAATTGGAGAGGGGGTACACCCGGCCGCCGTATTCCTCGGTCATAAGCAGTCCCAGCCGGGAAAAAAAGCTCTCCGTGTCCCTGGGGGTAAAGGCGTTCAGGGCATATTCCCAGAAGCCAGGCTGTTCCCCGTGGTAATTTTCGGTGGACGCGCCGGTATTTGTCAGGTTGCACCGGCCGTTACCGGTGCTCAGGAGCTTCCTGCCCGGACGCTGCTGGCGCTCTATCAATATAACTCTGTTGTTTTTATCCTCACCGGCCGTCAGCGCCGCCATCATTCCCGAGGCTCCGGCGCCGATGATGATTACTGTTTTCCTCATATTCCCAACCGCCTTTCAGCGAGCTTAAAGAGCGCAATAATGTGGATGAGGTCTCCCGTTAAAGTGTCGGATCCTGCGCTATGGTTAATATGCGCCTGCGGGCGCAGGACCTCATCCGTCACGGGCGGACGCTGTAATATTGTGCAGATCGTACACTTTCGGTCGCCGCCCGTGCCACCTTCTCCAGAGAAGAAGGTTATACCTTGTGCAAATCTTTATATCCATATATCCGAGTATTTGCATAAAACAAAAAATCTGTAATCTGCATTTGGATTTTGCTGACGCACAGCAAAAGGTAAAGATGTATTATCTGAAAAGAGTATTAAAAATAATCGTACCATGAGGTGCAGTCCAGATATTCTGCTTTTCCGTTATTCCTTTGTGAAGAACTCTGCGTGTTCGGAATAGTATGTTTTTTCGGCAAGGTGCAATCTTCCTTTGTAAAAGTCATACACAAGCCATACCTTCTTCTTTGGAGAAGGTGGCACGGGCGGCGGGCAACAGATTTCGATCATACATATCCTCCATCGTCCGCCCGTGACGGATGAGGTCTCCCGTTAAAGTGTCGGACACCAACATTGACATTATATCAAGGCCGCGGGGATTAATCAATTACGAAATACGCCGTCTTGCAATTGACACCTGACGAGAAAAAAGTTATAATATAGTGTCATTTTATCGTCATTTTCTGTGGAGGATAACCATGTCGAAGGTCTACAAGATAATAATCGGTGTCCTCCTGTCGCTGATAATCCTGCTGGGTGCCGGGAGCGTCTTTCTCTGGCGCGGCACCCATGAGCTCAAGGAGAGGGCCGCTAAAAACATCGCCGAGACCTTGCCTGCGCCGGAGATCGACGGCTCTGTGTCCGGGGTGCTCGTCATCAGCGAGATAATGGAGGACAATCGGGCCACCGTCAGAGACAGAGACGGCAATTTTTCCGACTGGATAGAGATATATAACCCCGGCAAAAGCACCGTGGATCTGAAGGGCTGGTCCCTGTCAAACAACATTCAGGGCTCTGCCTGGGTGTTCCCGTCCTCCACCATAGGCCCCGGCGAGCATCTGCTCCTGTTTGCCTCAGGGAAGGATCGCTCCGGAGACGAGCTGCACACAAGCTTTCAGCTGGACGGCGACCAGACCCTCTATCTTCGTGAGGCCACCGGACGCATCTCCGATATTTCATACAGCAGCCATTACGGCAGCGACATTTCCGCTATAAGAAGCGAGGCCGGGACCATGCAGCGCTGTGTCTGGCCCACCCCCGGTCACTCCAATACCCCGGAAGGGCTGGAGCGGTTCCAGCAGAATCTCAATTCTCTCGGCCCGCTGGTCATCAGCGAGGTAATGGCCTTTAACGGCGGCATCTCCACCCAGACGAGCTCCGGCGAGTGCGGATGGATAGAGCTGTATAACACCGCCGAATGGACCGTGAACGCCTCAGACTACTATATCTCCTTCGATGTGAACGACTCCCGGTACTGGCATATCCCCGAGGCCGCGGTGGAACCCGGGGAGTGCCTTGTGATAGTATGCGACGGCAGCGGCTATGACGGCCGCTACGGCGGGAATATCTGCGCGCCGTTTACTCTCACCGGCGATAACAGCCAGCTTTTCCTGTTCGCAGACAGCGGGCTTATTGACTATGTGGGTATCGGCGGCATACCTAACGGCTGCTCCTATGGCCGCATACCCCAGGAGAACGGCTTCTGGTTTTTCACAGAGCCCACACCCTTTGAGCCGAACTCCGACGGATATCGCAGAGTCAGCACCTCCCCCGTCAGTCTGTCGCCCGACGGAGTTTTCTCCACCTCCGACACGGCGACCGTATCTCTCTCCGGGCGCGGTACTATCAGATACACCACCGACGGCAGTACCCCGACTCCGGACAGTGAGGAGTACACCGCCCCCTTTATTGTCCGCTCCTCATGTATAATCAGAGCCTCATGCTTTGAGGATGATGCGATACCGAGCCCATCCATTACCCTCACATACATAATAAACGAGGATTCCGCTCTGCCCATCGTGTCTTTAGTGGGCGATGACGGCGCGGCATTCTCCCGGATGTACAGCAAGGGCCTCACCTCCGCCGAAAACCCGGGCTATGTCTCCTGCTATTTCCCCTCCGGCAGCTTTTCCCTCCCCTGCGGCATATCCATGAGCGCGGTCACATCGCTGAACGCGGACTGCAAGAGCATGGTGCTCAGATTCAGGGATGTCTACGGCGCCGAAGCCCCGAAGCTGGACATTTTCGGCAAGGCACGGGTCTATCCCTCCCTCATTCTCCGCTCCGGTCAGGACAGCGACATAGGATATGTGAGAAACGCCCTGTGTCATGAGCTGGCTATACAGGCCGGAAGCAATGTGATAGCGCGCCGGTATCTGCCTGTGACCCTGTATGTGAACGGCTCGTACTTCGGGATATATTTCCTCGAAGAGCCCGCCGATCCCATGCTCTACGCCCAGAGTGCTTCAGTGGAGTCCGATTCTGTCTCCCGGGTGGAGCTGCCTGTTCCCTTTGCCCACGAGCTGTATCAGGATGTGATCAGGTACGCTGTTTTCAACGATCCGTCAAGGGATGAGAACTACCGGTATCTCGCCGAGCGTGTGGATATTGACAGCGTTATCGACATGGTGATACTCCAGTGCTCCTGCGGCAACAGCGAGTTCGGCTCCGGCAGCATATGCCTTGCCCGCTCCGATGAGGCGGACGGCAAATGGCATATCATGCTGGACGATATGGACTCTACATTCTTCTCAAATACCGGCTTCGGCATTCTTCTGGGCGACTATGCCTGGAACAATGTCCAGATCAGCTCTCTTATTGTTCCCCTCATGAAGAACGACGAGTTCCGTGACCGCTTCCTCTCCCGGACGGCCGAGCTGTACGCTTCGGTGCTTTCACCGGATAATATTGCCTCCACGGTGGATGCTGTGGTGTCTCCCCTCTCCGGTGAGCTTGAGCGCCATACGGAGAATATGTGGAACGGTATCTCCGGCTTTGAACAGAGTGTGGAGCAGCTGAAGCAGGCGGCGGGCAGCCTCTCATGGCAGGAGAAGAACATCGCCTCCCTGTGTGAGCTTCTCCGCCTGAGCGATGGGGAGCGCGCCAAATATTTCGGAGTTGGGTAAGCAAGGATCACCCTGTAACTGACTATGGTTAAGAATACTCTCTGCTTTTCCAGATTTGAAAAGAAATATCTTCTGACAGCACGGCAGTACAGCCTTTTTTCCCGGATGACCGAGGGCCGGCTCGTCCCGGACGCGTATCCTCATTCTTCCGTATGCTCACTGTACTACGACGACGAAAGCTTTTCCATGATCCGTTCGTCTATTGAGAAGCCGGCATACAAGGAAAAGCTCCGCATCAGGAGCTATGGGCTTCCGGGGGATGAGGACGCCGTATTCGTGGAGCTGAAGAAGAAGCTGGCCGGCACTGTCTATAAGCGCAGGGTCTGCCTCTCTGCCCGGGACGCCCGGGCATGGCTGGCAGGTGAGATCGAGTGTCCCGGTGACAGTGTCACCCACCGGGAGATCTCAAACCTGTTGGCTCAAAAGCCGCTCGCGCCCAGCGTTTTTATCGTCTGTGACCGATTGGCATTCGTGTCGGAGGAGGATCCGGGGCTTCGGGTGACCTTCGACAGGTCCATCCGGTACAGGGACTATGATCTGTATGTCACGGCCGGACTTCACGGAGAAGAGCTGCTGCGTGACGGCAGGGTGCTTATGGAGATCAAGCTTCAGCGAAATGCCCCTCTCTGGCTGTCAGAGCTGTTGAGCCAGCTTCAAATATTTCCCACTGCTTTTTCAAAATACGGCACCTGCTATACCAGGGAGCTCCTTCCCAAATACTATTTGCAGAATGTTTGAGGATTTATATTTATGGTCTCTTTTCTCTCAAAAATCAGCGGCGCATCCAGCCTTGCGGGCTTTGCGGTATGTATCGGCTCGGCGCTGATACTGGGTCTTCTTTTATCGGTAATTTATAACGCCGGAACACATCATACCGCGTCCTTTTCCGTCACTGTTGCCCTCCTGCCGTCCGTAGTGGCGCTGATCATTCTGCTTGTTCAGGGTAATATCGGCGCGGGACTGGGCGTAGCCGGCTCCTTTGCCCTCATCCGCTTCCGCAGCGTCCCCGGTACATCCCGGGAGATCACAGGCGCTTTCATCGCCGTGGGTCTCGGTCTCGGCTGCGGGATGGGATTTGTGGGCTACACAGTGCTGTTCTTTATCCTTATCTCGCTGACGGTAATCATTCTTCGCGCCGTCCGCTTCGGGGAACGCTCCCTCACCCGACAGCTTAAGATCACCGTTCCCGACACCCTTGATTATGACACGGCTTTCGACGAGGTTCTCTCCCGCTACACCACCCGCTGGAAGCTGGTGCGGGTGCGCTCTACCAATATGGGCACTCTCTTTGAGCTGACCTATGATGTCACCCTCCCCGACGGGAAAATGAGCAAGCAGTTTTTGGACGATCTGCGCTGTCTGAACAGCAACCTGAACATTGTCCTGGGCTGTGAGTCCGACAGGGAAAGCCTGTAATTCGATTACATCTATTGACGAGGTCCTATAATGATTTCTTTTAAACAGTTTTTACGGATAACGGCAATGCTTCTGTCTATTCTGCTGCTGTTCTCCGCGCTTCCCCTTGCCGCTTTTGCCGGTGAGGTTGAACCGGAGGAGCCGGAGCCTTCGGAGGAACCGGAGCCGTCTGAGGAACCGGAGCCGTCTGAGGATCCGGAGCCTTCGGAGGAACCGCAGCCGTCAGCGGAGCCCGCCCCCTCGGAGGAGCCGGAGCCGTCTGAGGAGCCCTATCCGATAATCAGTCCCTCCGCCACCTGTAAGATCGCGGGGAGCATCGACTGGTGCGGCGTGCCGCCTATGGTCGTCAAGGTCAGGCTGTATTACGGCGGCTCAAGTATGACCGTCAACTGCTACGGCGATTACTCCTTTACCCTGCCCAAATATGTGCAGAGCTCCGAGGGCGAGTTTTCTGACGGCAACGGAAAGCGGTATACTCTGGCCGATTATTCCGATTCATACATCGTGATAGACCCTGTGGCCACCAGGACCTACACCTACTCCTTCCAGTATGTGAACGGCCGTTTCCGTACCTTTGCCACCAAAAATCCCACTCCTGCCGACACCGGCGTTCTTGAGTGCTCCAATGCCCCCTATCTGGATGACCGGGCCGTCACCATGAAGAACAAGCTCAGCGCCAGTCTGAAGAGCTACTATGCAAAGCAGGACGCCTCCGCCGCCGAAGAATACAAGGCTCTGCGGGAAAAAGTCTGTTCCGACGGCCGGTTCAAGCCGGATCTCTTCAAGAAACAGTGTCCCGCCGCCGCGGCATGGCTCACCGACGGTGATCGGATCGACTATCCCGTTTACGCTCCGGACAGTCTGACCAAATATCTGAGCCGTCTCCCCTCGGACAGCATTAACCGCAACGGCACTCTCTTTATTGACCCGAGATTCGGTGAGCCCATGGAGGGCAGAAACTGCGTCATTTACGGGCGAAACATGGGCTCCGGCGATATGTTCGCATCCCTTCTGAATTATCAGAAGCAGAGCTATTACGACACCCATAAGACAATGACTCTCTACACAAGGGTGAAGACATATACCCTTGAGATCATCGCCTGTCACGGTGTTGAATCCGGCGAGCTTATTCAGACCAGATTTGAAGACAGCTCAAAGATGCAGAAGTATTTCTCCACCTGCAGAAGTCAGTCCGATGTGAAGATCGACTCCTCCATCCTTCTCACCTCCGATGATTTCTATGTGACCATGATAACCGGCGCAAACACCCTTGACACAGGCTACTATCTGGTGATCGGCCGCCTTGTGGAAGCAAAAGATAATACGAAATAATTTTGTCTGCTTTCTATTGGATATCATACTAATCACTGATAGAAATCAGACAATCTTTGCGGTAAAAACTGTGCCGTACTTCGTTAGCTTCCTTGACCATATATCTCCATTATGCTCTGCGTAAGCTGCCTTGTCCGGCGCA
>JAZUJF010000068.1:0-10808 GCA_045642585.1 Candidatus Limivicinus sp. | reverse complement strand
ATCGAGCACGTTCTGAAGCTGAAGGTCGTCAACCTCGACACTGACCCCCAGCTGATGGGCGCTCTGGGTGCTGCTGAGTACGCACGCCAGAAGGGCATGGCAAAGAAGTAATTCTTTCCCGACAAAATATTATCCCCACACCTGACGGTGTGGGGATTTTTTTGGGTTTATAACGGCATTTTCTTTATCTGGGCCCATCTGCGGGGATATTTCGGCGGCGTACCGGAGGTCTTTTTTATAATGACCGCGTTGTGAGTCACATCCGTGCCGGGTATGGTATAGTCAACACGCTTTACCACGGTTCCGCCAAGGCAGCGTATGGCTTTTTCTCCCTCCTGAAGCTCGCTCTCAAGCTCCGGCCCCTTCATGGCGATAAAGAGTCCCCCCTTTTTAACATAGGGCATACACAGCTCGCACAGCACATTAAGCCGGGCCACAGCTCTGGACAGGGCAAAATCAAAGCTCTCCCTGAAGCCCTCGGGGATTTCCTCAGCTCTGGCATGGACGCACTCCACATCATCAAAGCCAAGCTTTCCGCAGGTATCACGCAGGAAATTAATGCGCTTGTCAAGAGAATCCAGCAGGGTCAGCTTCATCCCGGGGCAGGCGATCTTCAGCGCGAGACCCGGAAATCCGGCGCCTGTCCCCACATCAATGGCTCTCTTGCCCTTGAAGCTCTCCATGGTCATAAGCGCGGCGCAGTCGAGAAAGTGGAGTCTCGCCACATCCTCCTCTCCGGAGATAGCGGTGAGATTCATGACCTTGTTAGTCTCTTCCAGATTTTCAAAATAGATCCTGTATCGTTCCGGAGCCCTCTCGTCCATAGGGATCGACATACTCTCGAAGCCCTGTTTCAGCAGCTCTTCCAGCATTTCCCACCTCGTGTTACTTCTTTGTTCTGTAAAAATCGTGTTTGCCGATGGTCTTCACAAATTCCAGCCTGTTCTGGAACCACGTAATATTGGTGTCAACGCTGACGAAAAACAGGCAGCTCGGGTCGTTTATCACATCCGTACCCTCCAGACACAGGCAGGCCGCAATGTAGGATGCCTCGTTTGCTTCCTCGTATATCCTGCCGTCGCTGACCGGTTCAAACTGGATGGTCTTGCCTATCTCAAAGATGACGGAGAAAATATCATCTGGATAATCATCGGATCGCACCCGGTTAAGGACCACATTTCCAACCGCTATCTTTCCCTCAAAAGGCTCCAGATTTGCCTCCGAGAATATAATCTGAGTGAGCCAGAACAGATCACCGTAGTCATAATTCAGCTCGTAATAGTTCTCGCCGCCCCGGATAAGCCGATAGTCCTCCGTGTCTACCTCAACGCCGCCGTCGGCCCGTTTTGTTATCTCCACGCCGAATATCTTCCCTATGACATCGGCAGGCAGGTACAGCTCCCCGCCCTCGAATATCCATCCGTCGGGGTCATAGATATATCTGCCGTCGGCCGTCAGGTATTGCTGTCCCTCTTTTCCCTTAACGCTGACCCCCGGAAGATCAATATCCAGCGTCTCAGCGGCATCGATAATGTCCATCGGTATCCCCAGATATTCGCAGACAGTCGAGGGCGCGATATACGGCTCCCCGCCCATCAGACGGCCGCGGGCAGAGAGAAGACCGTCAAAATAAACCGGTGTCTCGAGGTGCGGAGCGTCCGCCCATGCGCTGCCCGCCATCCCGAAAGCCAGAACGGTGACAAGTATAAGCGATATAATTACACGATTATGCTTCATTTTCCTTAATAAGCTTCAATGCCGACGCCAGCTGATCCGGGCAGGAAGTGCTCTTTCTGCCGCAGCGTATACCCTCAAGCCGGGAGATGACCTCGTCAACCTCCATCCCCTCAATAAGCTTCGCTATGCCCTGCAGGTTGCCCGAGCATCCGCCCAGCACATTGAGCTTCATGACCCTGCCGTTTTCCACTTCTATCCGCATAAGCTGAGAGCACACGCCCTCAGGTCTGAAACTGTACTCCATATCCGTTCTCCTGCTGATAAGCTATGCTGAAAATATACCATGTCCACAGTGTTTTTTCAAGTGTATGGTAAGCGATGATTAATTCACCGAGAGCAGATGCCGAGAATGTTTTACTGAGAAAGCTACTTTTCCAAAAAGTGTTATGCCCATCCCTTGCGGTTGATAAGGTTTTCCCGTCAGAATGTCAGACATTGTGTAATGGTAAATGTGCGCCTGCGGGCGCGAGACCTCATCCGTCACGGGCGGACGGTTAAGATCGTGCCCGACGAAAGATTGTACTCGCCGCCCGTGCCACCTTCTCCAAAGAAGAAGGTATGGCCGGTGCATGATTTTTCAAAGGAGAACGCACCATTCCGGACAAGATATACTTATCCGGACACACAAAAATGCGTATAGGGAAATACTCCGTTTAATTTTACTGCGCATCAGCAAAGCTGATATTCTGATTACGAATATCTACGGTATAAGCACATACTTGGATATAGATAAAAAGATTTGCACAATGTAAAACCTTCTTCTTTGGAGAAGGTGGCACGGGCGGCGACCGAAATGATTCGATTTGCACAATATAACATCGTCCGCCCGTGACGGATGAGGTCTCCCGTCAAAATTGTCGGACATCGTACTATGTTTAATATGCGCTATGCGCTATCGGCTTCCATTTATCGTGGTGCGCAATTTGCGCAGGAGAACTGGATCAGCTCTTCCCTGAGGACATAATGAAAAGAGGTGCAGAGCCTTCCGCACCTCTTTGGGAAAATCAGTATCAATCACCGTACTCGCACACATAGCCCATTGTGCCGGAATACATATCGGGATAGTCTCCGCAGGGATCGTTTCTGTTATCGTTGTAGACCCACTGGCCGTTCATCTTCCACAGCATCACATAGTCCTCGGGGACATCGTCGTTGTAGTCATAGGCACTGGGTTCGCCCTTGCCCCACTTGAAGAAGCCTTCCTCGGAGCTCTCCCACACGAGAGTTCCGTCGATGCGGTGGCAGCCTATCCAGAGCTTTGTCAGACCTTCGGCCTCAGCCATCTTTACAACATTATCGAACTCCTCGGCATCGCTGATAACCACCAGATGTCCGCCGTTATTGACACATTCGTCACGGGCTTCCTTCCAGCTCACATCGGCGGTCTTGATGTCGTATCCGTGTTCAGCGGCAGGGGTGGCGGTGGGCTCGACTATCTCCTCGGGCATATCTTCCTCTGTCCCGCTCTCAGCAGGAGCGGTGGGAATAGCGGGTACGGCCTGAGGCGCCATAGTGGAGGCAAAGGGATCGGCAACGATGGCGGAGAAGCCGTTATCGGGGATCTGGCTCGCCTCCTGGAAATCTTTAAGCATGGAGTTAAATATAAGAGCCACGATCACAAGCAGAGCGCAGAGCACAAGGATGAGCACCAGCGGTCTTCTGCGGCGGCGCTTCACCTCTTCGGCGATCTTCTTCTCACGCTCGGTAGCATTTTCAACGGCTCCGGGAGAAGGCTTCCGACCCGGCTGACGCGCAGGCTGGACAGGGCGCAAAGGCTCGTCTCTGTTTATCTTCGGAGCGGCGCCGGATGCGGTCTTGACCGCCTTCAGCGGGTTGTTCTCGCTGGGTCTGGTGGGAAGCTTTCCGGCGGGGGCGTAAAGACGGACCTCCCCCTCGTCCTCCTG
Organism: Candidatus Limivicinus sp.; assembly: GCA_045642585.1. Lineage (GTDB taxonomy): Bacteria > Bacillota > Clostridia > Oscillospirales > Oscillospiraceae > Limivicinus. Next base: position 7,167 of record JAZUJF010000068.1, on the reverse strand, counting down.
AACGGATTCCACCGACTCCGGAGCTTCCTCGGGCTCAGGAGTCTCGATGATGTTCACCATCATCCTTTCGACCTCACTCAGCTCGTCATCGGATTTTTTGAAAATAGCCTCCGCGCTTGTTGCACCGCTGAGATAGAGATTCTTAACACAGCTGTCCAGAACTACACGTAGCTCCTCAAGCGTCTGAAATCTCTCGGCGGCCTTGAATTTAAGACAGCGGGTAATTACCTCGCCCAATCTGCGGCCGGAATTCTTAGGCGCGGTCAGGTCCTCTCCGCCCATACGGCGAAGCTGAGGGTCCTTGCAGGTGCCCTCATACGGGAGTCTGCCGCCGCTGACGGCATAGTACAGCACCAGACCCACAGAATAGACATCTGCCGGAGCCCCGGTCTGACCGTTCCAGTACAGCTCAGGCGCGACGAAGTTCAGCTCATCACCGGTCCAGGGAGCTTTTCCGCTGGGGCCGATACCGATCTCTCCGTTATCGGAAAGACTGATATTTGCCGGATACACACCTCCGCGGCGGCCTCTGGTGCCAACTTCGGCCATTATCCTGACGCACAGCCTGGATGCAAACTCGCACAGCTCCTGACGGCTCATATCGCATATATTCCTGCCAAGGACCTTTCTTGGATCAAATGCCGGTATATTCATATTTCCCTCCATGCAAAAATGCAAGATAAAGCAAAATATCCTTATTATTGACACATATCCTATCACATCGCGGTGATTATGTCAACGAAAACACTTATGAAATTGCTTCAAAATTTGGCGGAAAGTGGCTGTCCTCTTGATAAAATGCTCTTATTTTGCTATCCTTTATTCAGAAAAGGAATGAGGATCATGGACAGGCTCTATACATTGAATTCATATGTCCGTTCCCGCTTCGGCCACAAGCTGTATAAGCTCTGTCTGGACGGCGGATTCACCTGCCCCAACCGGGACGGCACAGCGGGATATTACGGGTGTATTTTCTGCTCCGGCCGGGGCAGCGGCGATTTTGCCGAAAGCACCCGGGACGGGGTTTTTCAGGCCATTGAACGGGCAAAGCTCCGAGTGCGGGACAAAAATCCCGGCGGAAAATACATTGCTTACTTTCAAAGCTTCACATCGACCTACGCCCCCGTTGAGACGCTGCGAGGGCTGTTTTGTGATGCCATAGCCCACCCGGACATTGAGGTGCTGTCAGTCGCCACAAGGCCGGACTGTCTGGGGGATGATGTCGTCTCCCTTCTGGCAGAGCTCAACAGGATAAAGCCCGTGTGGGTAGAGCTGGGACTGCAAACAGTAAACGAAGACACCGTCAGATACATTCGCCGCGGCTATGAGAACCGGGTCTACTATGATGCTGTCAGGAGACTGAGGGCGGCAGGGATAGAGGTCATAACCCATATGATCATCGGTCTGCCCGGAGAGACAGAGGATATGATATACCGTACAGCCATTGCCATAGGCCAAAGCGGTGCCACCGGAGTAAAATTTCAGCTGCTCCATGTTCTGACAGGTACCGATCTCGCCCCGGACTACGCCGCCGGGCAATTCAGGACATTGGAGATGGATGAGTATTTCCGGATCCTCTCCGGCTGTATTGAGCGTATTCCCCCTGATATGGTCATCCATCGCCTCACGGGAGACGGAGACAAGAGGGAGCTCATAGCGCCTATGTGGAGCGCAGACAAAAAACGAGTCCTGAACTCATTGAACAGATACCTTGCGGAGCGGGACACAGTTCAGGGCCGCCTGTGGAGAGTATAATAAAGGTATGATAAACCACCGTATGTATTTCATGCTGATTATCTGACAGAAGTTGAGAACAGCATCAGTACATACGGTGGTCTTTTTTTGAACAGTATTATGCGTCGATATACTCGCAGGCCGCCAGAGCCGCGGCAGACCCGTCTGAAACGGCAGTTGTCAGCTGGTGTACCTTCTTACGGCGGCAGTCTCCTGCCACAAAGATACCCGGGGTGGCAGTCATGCAGTCCTCGCCGCAATCGGCGTAGCCCTTGCCGTCAAGGGAAACGAGCCCGGAGAAACAGCCCATATCCGGCGTATGACCAATGGCCACGAAAAGACCGGTCACGGGTATATGACGCTCTTCTCCCCGCTGGGTCACGGTAATGCCGGTGAGCTCATTCTCACCCTCAAGCGCCGTCACGGAGGCCTCAAGCACAAACTCCACATTGTCTCTGGCGCTCAGGGCCTCAACGAGCTTACCCTCGCCCCGGAAGGAATCCCGGCGATGGATGAGGTAGACCCTGCGGCATTTCTCAGCCAGGAGAAGCGCATCCTGAAGGGCGCTGTTGCCTCCGCCGGTTACGGCCACATCCTGTCCCTTGTAGAAAGCGCCGTCACACACCGCGCAGAAGCACACTCCGCTGCCTATAAGCTCCTCCTCACGGGCCAGTCCCAGCATTCTGGGCTTTGCGCCGGCGGCAATTATCACCGCCCTGCCCCGAAACTCGGCACCGGACAGGCATCTGACCGTCTTGACATCGCCGTTTTCAATGGCTGTGACCTCGTCCAGCTCCACATCCGCCCCCTGTTCCATGGCCTGCTCCATCAGCTTATCCCCAAGCTGAGAGCCGGTTATAGACAAAAAGCCCGGGAAGTTTTCAACCTTGGGACTCCATGTGATCTGGCCGCCGAAGCCGTTCTTTTCAATTACCAGAGCGCTTTTTCCCGCTCTGCAGGTATAGGTCGCGGCTGTGAGTCCGGCAGGGCCGCCGCCGATAATAATAACATCGTACATCATTCTACCTCTCTATCATGCCGCAGGAGGGCACAGTCCTTTGTTGCTTTCGATTATTTCGATCAGTTCTTCTATATTGCCGCTGTCCGTATAAAAGCCGAAGCCCTGAGAAAGAAGCTTAGGGTCTGTCTTTCCGTTCCATATGCAGTCTATTATCATGTCCCCGACCTCGGCCAGAAAATGACTCCTGTCCATGTAATTATTCCTGTCCACGGTAACATCGTTAAAGCCGCTGAAATTATAGAACGGCGTGATCTCACTAAGCCCCCGCAGGAAGTCGTAATACCGTCCGTCCTGCAGATCGGCGGCAAAGTTTGCGTAGTAAATGGGTGTGACAAACACCGTGAGGTCAATGTCGTACTGAGTGCATAGCTCCGTCAGCTCCTTCATCGCCGCCAGCGCGTCGTCAATATAGTCAAGGGGCTCGGCAAAGTAGTGGGTAGGCGGAGAGTATTTCCCCCGTTCCCCGTAGGTAACGGTAATGCCGTAGTTATAGAAGTCCTCTTCCACCTGTCTGCTCGGCTCATGATCCCGGCTTATTCTGAGAGACTTCACCGCCACAGACGGGCAGAAATACAGCTTCACAAACTGCAGAGGATGACTCTTGAGGTATTCATAGGGCGCTCTCAGGTGCTTATCATAATGGCTGCGATAATCGCTGCCGGCAGAGATGTCATCAACCTCTATGATAATGTTTTCAGGCACTATTCCGTTTTGGAGCATGGTTTTGAGATTATCGACCTGCTCCCGGGGAAGTCCGGCGGAGCCTGTCAGATTATATGCCCGTACACCCTCCAGCTTCGCGGGATTCAGAAATCCCACCCGTGAGGAGCCAAGGAGAAACGTGTCGAACTTATCGGGAGCCTCCGACAGCAGATACACCATCTTGACATAGTTCTTATTCGGCTCGATCCCGTTGTCGCGTATATTCAGCGGGTGAAAAACATTATAAGGGTCGATGACTGCGGATATGGCAGCTGCCGCTATTGCGAATATCAGAGCGAAGGCGATCACTTTTACGATAAATTTCTTCATTTTCGCCTCCCGTCAGAACTGGAAATAGATGAACGACACATTGCTGTGGCAATGGTACAGCAGTGAGAAAAGGCCTATGGCCAGATATACGGCATATTTAAACCACCGTTTTCTCTCGCTGAGCCATGTGAAAACATCCACCCTGAGGCTTGCATAGTCAAACGCTGTGAGTATTGCCACGGACAGGCATAGCATACTCTTGCTTATATCCGGATTACTGTCAAGAAACATAAGGCCGTTTCGCACATATTCCGCCGGGTCTCCTATGCCGGTGAACATATGGCCAAGGGCAAAGAGGGCGTCAGATACGGTATCTGCCCGGAAAAACACCCATGTAAGGCAGGAGAATATGAAAACGCCTGTGACCCGCAGCAGCCACATGAGCCTGCTCCGGCTCTCCTTTTTGTCAAGTCCCAGAGCGTTTTCCCCGATCTGAGCCAGTCCGTGTACCCCGCCCCAGACCACAAAGGGCCAGCTGGCGCCGTGCCATAGGCCGCTTACAAGGAAGGTCACGAGCAGATTTCTGTAATGCTTCAGTTTACCCACCCGGCTGCCGCCCAGCGGAATGTAAACATAGTCTCTGAACCAGGTGGACAGGGAGATATGCCAGCGGCTCCAGAATTCCTTTATGCTGCGGGAAAAGTACGGGCTGCGGAAATTCTCCGCAAGGTCAATACCCAGAAGTCCGGCGCAGCCCCGGGCAATATCGGTATATCCGGAAAAGTCGCAGTATATCTGAACGGCAAAAAACACCACCGCCAGAAGAGTGGGAAGGCCCTGATTACCGTAGAGATCCAGATATACAAGATCCACCGGCGAGGCCAGATGATCGGCAATGACCATTTTCTTGAATACGCCCCACAGCATAAGTCTTATACCGCGGCTCGCCTTGCTGTAATCAAAAGCCCGTTCCTGACGAAGCTGAGGTATCAGCACCCCCGCTCTGCCTATGGGTCCGGAGACTATCTGGGGAAAGAATGCCACAAAAAGGGCGTAATAGCCCGGATGGCGCTCCGGCTCGATTCTCCCCCTGTACACATCGGCCATATATCCCAGAGTCTGGAAGGTATAAAACGAGATACCCAGAGGCAGCGCCAGCTTCAGCGTGGCAGGCTGCAGATTGAGGCCGAAGAGGTTAATTGCGGAAAACAGACTCTCGGTCACAAAGGCCAGATACTTGAAAACAAACAGCGGCAGCAGAGAGAGGCACGCCAAAAGTGTCATATAGGTCTTTTTCTTTTCCGCCGGGGCATTATAGATCGCAATCGCGCCGAAATAGGACAGGATCGTGGAAAACAGCAGCAGGAGAATGAACACCGGGCTCCAGCTCATATAAAAGCCGAAGCTCGCCGCGAGCAGAAATACCCACCGGAAGCGGTGGGGCAGCAGCCAGTACAGCGCAAATATGACAGCCATGAATATGGCGAAGGAGATCGAATTAAACGCCATATGCTTCCTCCGGGCAGAATACTGATTCGATAAGAATATTTCTATGGCAACACCGCATAATGCGGCAAAAACGAGAACCGATTTGTATGCAATTATACAGATCGGTTCTCGGATTATTACTATGGCATTATGCGGTATCGCCTTTCCGCTTATCTGGTGGCGTATGCCTTGATGGTGCCGGCGCCGGCGTACTTCTCAAAGCTCTCACCGTCGATCACCACAAGGGTAGGAGCCTGCTTTATGCCGTAGGCAAGAGCCATATCCACATTCTCTTCGGCGTTGAGCTTCTCATACTCAATGCCGGCCTTGTCCAGGTAGGAGATAGCAATACGGCAATTCGGGCAGGTGGGGGTCATGAACAGGACAGTGCGCTTCCCTCCGGCAGCGGCAGTCCTGACCTCCGGCTTCTTCTCAGGCAGAGGCGCGTCCGCAGGCAGAGGCCCTTCATGGCGGAGAGTGGAGTTCTCAATGACATACTCCCTGCGGTCCTTATACTCCTGAGTCTTGCCCACATTCCAGTTCTGAACAGGACGGTAGTATCCGGTGATGCGGCTGTAAACCTCAGCAGGCTCACCGCACTCGGGGCAGACAAACTGTTCGCCGGTGAGGTAGCCGTGGTTCTTGCACACGGAATAGGTGGGAGACAGGGTGTAGTAGGGCAGCTTGTAATTTTCGGCTATCTGGCGGACCAGATTTGCCGCAGACCCCCAGCTGGGCAGCTTCTCGCCAAGGAAGGCGTGGAAGACGGTACCGGAGGTGTAGCGGGTCTGCAGATCGTCCTGAATATCCAGAGCCTCGAATATATCCTCGGTGTAGCTCACGGGAAGGTGAGAGGAGTTGGTGTAGTAGGGAGTTCCGCCGGACTCGGAGGCGGTGATGATGTCGGGATAGGTCTCAACATCGTGCTTTGCCAGACGGTAGGAGGTGGACTCGGCGGGAGTGGCCTCAAGATTGTACAGATCGCCGTACAGCTCCTGATAATCGCTCAGGCGCTCACGCATATGATCCAGAACCTGCTTTGTGAACTCCTGACACTTCGGGCTCGTCATGTCGGCGCGGATCCACCTAGCGTTGAGTCCGGCCTCATTCATGCCCACAAGACCGATGGTGGAGAAGTGGTTTTCAAAGGTGCCCAGATAGTGCTTGGTGTACGGGTAGAGGCCCGCATTGAGAAGCTTTGTAATGACGGTGCGCTTGATCTTCAGGGAGCGGGCGGAGAGGTCCATCATTTTGTCCAGGCGGGCATAGAAGTCCTTCTCATCCTTTGCCAGATACGCGATGCGGGGCATATTGATGGTGACAACGCCGACAGAACCTGTAGACTCACCCGAGCCAAAGAAGCCGCCGGACTTCTTGCGCAGCTCTCTGAGGTCGAGTCTCAACCGGCAGCACATGGAGCGGACGTCTGAGGGCTCCATATCGGAATTGATGTAGTTGGAGAAGTAGGGGGTGCCGTACTTTGCGGTCATTTCGAACAGCAGTCTGTTGTTCTCGCTGGGAGACCAGTCAAAGTCACGGGTGATGGAGTAGGTGGGGATGGGATACTGGAAGCCGCGGCCGTTGGCGTCGCCTTCGATCATGATGTTGATGAATGCCTTGTTGTCGATATCCATCTCGGCCTTGCAGTCACCGTAGGTGAAGTCCATCTCTTTGCCGCCGACGATCGCCGGCTGATCCTTAAGGTCGGCAGGGACGGTCCAGTCGAGGGTGATGTTAGAGAAGGGAGCCTGCGTACCCCAGCGGGAGGGAGTGTTCACACCGAAGATGAAGGACTGGATGCACTGCTTGACTTCCTTATAAGAGAGGTTATCGACCTTTACGAAGGGGGCAAGATAGGTATCGAAGGATGAACACGCCTGTGCGCCCGCCCATTCGTTCTGCATGATGCCGAGGAAGTTGACCATCTGGTTGCAGAGGGTGGACAGATGGCT